>JBDUEO010000118.1:0-8555 GCA_040002335.1 Parafilimonas sp.
GCATAGCCGCCATTAATTGTTGCTTCGCGCAATAACGTTTGACTTTCTGTGCTGGTAATACTTTTGTTATTATTATTTTTATAAGCAATAGTATTACCGCCCCAATCTGATGAAAGATTTAATATTGTTTTGCCTGCTTTACCTTTTTTTGTAGTAACGATGATAACGCCATTTGCTGCACGCGAACCATAAATAGCAGTAGCAGCAGCATCTTTTAAAATAGTAATGCTTTCAATATCATCAGGGTTTAAACCACTTAAAGCATTTGCTGTTGTAGTTTCAGAAGTTAAATCACCAATAGTTGCTACAACACCATCAATAACCCACAATGGTGCTGCGCTTGCATTAATAGAACCGATACCACGTATGCGAATATTAGTTGCAGCACCCGGCGCACCTGAAGCGGAAGTGGACTGAACACCCGGCGCCAAACCCTGCAATGCTTTATCAATTGATGTAAAAGGCTTGTCTGCAATTTCACTGCCTTTAACTGTTGTAACCGCACCGGTAACATTTGTTTTCTTCTGCGTGCCATAGGCTACCACTACAACTTCTGAAAGATTTGATGTGGCGGGTTGCAACTTAATGGTAACAGAAGTTAATGAAGAAATGTCTGCTTCCCGTGTTGTAAAATTTACAGATGAAATAATAAGTGTTGTAACGGATGAAGGCACTGCAATGGAAAATTCTCCGTTTGCATTTGTGGCAACGCCAAGTTTTCTATGATTCCACAAAATGTTTTTTTACTGATTTATACACCTGCGGAATGGTAGTTTTCCACATAAGGCCTTTGATCTCTGAGCACTGCAAAAATTCTTAGCAGCAGTTTATTTCTGATGGCATTAATGACGCTCATTTTGTTTTTTCCCTCTAATAATTTTCTCTCATAATAGGCTTTAATTTCTTTATCCCAGCGCAGTGCAGACATAGCACACAAATGCAACAGGCTTTTAAGTTTCCGGTTGGCAAACGGGCTTACCCCGGGCTTAAACCGGACGCTGGTCCCTGAACTTTTAATGAAGGGAACCACACCACAATAACAAGCCAGTTGCTTTGCATTTTCAAACATAGTAAAGCCTTTTGTGTAAACATATAATGAAGCGGCTGTCTGCAATCCAACTCCTTTGATGCTGCACATTAATTCAATGCTTTTATGGATGGTTCGCTCACTGTTAATGTAAGATTGTATACAAGCCTCAATCTTTTCTTTTGCTTTATTAAGCCCTTTAATGGCTGGCAGTTGCAGCCGCTCCATCTCTGCGGCTTCTCTGGCAGCATTGCAGCTCTTCATTTCTTCAACCGGCACGTTCAGTTGCGTGAGTGCATTCACAATCCGGTCGCGCTGTACGATCAGGTTCTTTAGCTTTGAAAGCCTTGTGTCTACTGGCTTCCAGAGCCTTGCACGGTCGCTGAAGCGCATGCAATATTCTGCAATAGTGATGGCAGATGCTTTATCATCCGTTCCTCTTTGAAGCCCCATACTTCGTTTGATTTTGATAGCCATTTCTACCCAAAGATTTGCTTTTAGATCTACCAGAAATTCAATAATGCCGTTGGTGTAAAGACCGGTATGCTCCATGCAGATCATGGTATCCTGCAAAGCCACCTGGTGTGATGCAAGCCATTTTACAAAGGAATTAAATCCTTCTTTAGTCTGCGCAAAACAATGGTGATGCACGATGCCTGTTTCGCAGAAAACAAGAGCGGCATCAAAAGTTTTTTTTGAAATGTCAATGCCGGTAAATGCTTTAAATTTGAACATAGAAATTTCATTTAAACGATGAATAAAAGCCTGAAAATTTTGAACAGTATCAAGACCTTAATAATGGGCCGTTAACCCTAATTTCTATCTGATTCTTAGTTCAAAAAAGCTTCCGGAGATTAAAACTTGGCATAGGCCTTTACTCCTTGCCGCGACATAAAGCGCTCCGGCAGCTTTCAGGTTTTTAAAATTAGTTATTCACTTTTAACCTGTATTCACAAAAGAAAAAAGAAGCAAAAAAGAAAAGGGAATAATAATAGTATTTTTAATCATTGGATGAAAACAAAACTAAAGGCCTTGTGCCTTTTGCAAGTACCGTTGCATTTGGCACCGGCGTTGCATTCTCATCAATAACATTGCCGGTAATTGTACGTTTTTGCGCATATATCCCGGCGCATAAAAATAACAAGAGCATTGTACATACTAATCTCATAAAAAACATTTTGATAAGTTAATAGCTAATGATAACAGTTAATTAAAATGTGCATTAGGCAATACACTAATGACAAACCAAAATGCTGTTGTGCTTGATGTAAATAATGCTTTAAAAACCGAAGCGGGAAAATGAATTACTTAAACAGGATTTATAGCTGCTGAACAATTTAATTGATGGCTTTTTTTAGATTGATTTTTAAACTAATTAAAATTCTTTCTGTTTCAATAAGCATTTTTAATTCATGGCTTTCAGGATATATTAAGTCAAGCTTTTTTGAAATGTTTTGCAAAATAATATTGCGGCCATTTGTAAGCGATGAAGTATCTATAGGCTTGTTCCAGTTAAGTTTTATATCTATTATTTCGTTCTGTAATAAAATATGAATATTTAATGTTGGTTGTTTTAAATGGTAACTGTTTAATTGTTTAAAAGCATTTTCTACAAGCGGCAGCAGAATAAAGGGAGCAATGGTTGCATAAGAAGGAGCGGAGTTGATAGAAGCGTTTACAATAATTTCTTCTTCAGCAGTAAGTTTTTCAAGATCAATATATTCCTGCAACAGTTTAAATTCTTTGTTCAGCGAAACCTGTGATGAAGCGCTTTCATATAAAATATATAAAAGCAGGTGCCTTATTTTTTTTATTGATTGTGCTGCTACAAGTGGCTTTTCATTGGCAATAATTTCCATACGTGTTAAAAGATCTGCAAGAAAAGCTGGTTCAATTAAACCTTTTTCTTCACCAGTATTTACCTTTTGTTTTTCTTGTTTCAACAGGTCAATTTCCTGTTGCTTTATATACCAGAGTTTTCCTAATTTAATTGAAGCGGCTACACATCCTTCCATATTTATCTGGCTAAAAAGAACAAAGAAATCATACGCGTAATTTATTTTGCCCAATGAAGTTGTCATGCCAAACCATGCTCTTATATAAGGCGAAACCATTGTCGCATTTACCTCATACAATGCTATAAAAATGATGCTTGCAAAAAGCCACAATAACAACATGCCAATGTAATGGCCTTTGTATAAAAACCTGGGAAGTAGAAAGTAAATAATGAAATAGCAAAAGCACATATCCAATGGTGTAGATTCAGCTACTTCAACAAAAGCTTCAATAAAACTTTTTGTAAATCCATATAAAGGCTTTGCAATTATTGCAGTTACAATGGCATAATATAGTATCCATAAAAACCAAAAAGATGCATGGCGCATTAAGCGATAAGATTGCTTGTTGGAAAACACAAAAGGATGAATATTCATTACCGCTTGCTGTATTTGGCTTGGTCTAAAGTAAAAGATTTTATTTGCTTGTTATAAAAAAAGTACAGGTGGTAGAAACCACCCGTAGGTTGTCTAAAATGAGAAAAAATTCAATCTATTTTTGTCAAACATATTTGCAGTTGGCCGTTACATTTTCTTAAACATTGCTGAAGCCTGAATTTTTTTTACCGAAGCCTGATTTCACCCGATTTAATTGTCTAACTATTTAAGAGCATTTTTTTATAGCACCGTTTGTAACTATTAACTTTTTAAATACGCGCTGATAGCAAATATTACATTGTCAAATTTTTATTATGGAACCTGCCGCGACTATAAATATATTTTCGCAAACAGATAAAAGCTTTTTTAAAAAAGAAAAAATTATAAAGCTTTTAGGCGCTACTGTTTTAGCAGTAACAATTGTAAATCTTACCAACATTATAACTAACGTTCGTTATAATTTCTTACATCTTTTAATAAGCTATTCTTATTTTATTGCATTGGCTTTGGCAATATGGCAAGGCAATGTGCAACTGCGTATTTATCTTAAAAAAAATCTTCGGTTTCCTTCAGGCGCCTATTATAAAGTTGTACTAATATTATATGCCTGTATTGTTTTCTACACGGCTTTGCTTGCCACCGGCGGCCTTGATGTATGGCTTGCATTTTCTTATGAAGATAAAAGCACCCATCAAAACGTTTTTGTTGCAGTTGTTGTCATAACTATATCAGCCTTGTTCATAACAAATTTGTACGAGATGTTTTATTTAAAAGAACAACAGCAGGATATTGAGAAAAGAGCAGAACAACTAAACATTGCAAAAACACATGCAGAACTGGTTGCTTTAAAAAACCAGATAGATCCGCATTTTATTTTCAACTCACTTAATACGTTGTCTTATCTTATTTCTTCCGATCCTTTGAATGCGCGTTTGTATAATGATACACTTGCCAAAGTCTACCGGTATATTCTTATAAACAGGGAAAAAAATCTTGTAACAGCAGGAGAGGAGATAGAGTTTTTAACCAATTTTTTTTATCTGCTTAAAATAAGATTTGATAATGCAGTTGATATGATTATTGAAATAAAAAGCGTGTTTGCCGAAGAACTTTTTTTGCCACCAATATCATTACAAATTTTATTGGAAAATGCTATTAAGCACAATGAATTAAGTGTGATAAAACCGCTTACAATTAATGTATCTGTTTCGTTAGGTTATGTTACAATTAAAAATAAAATTATGCAAAAAACCTACAATGCTCCATCAACAGGAACGGGTTTAAAAAATCTTGATAACCGCTATAAACTGGTTACAGGAAAAAATATTATTGTATATAAAAGCAACGAAAATTTTACGGTGAGGTTACCACTTTTAAATCCACAGCCATGAAAATTTTTATTATAGAAGATGAAACGCCTGCACTTGAAAATTTAAAAATGTGTATTGCAGGTATTGACGGCAACAACGAAATTGCCGGAAGCGCAACCAGCGTTGCAGATAGTATTAGCTGGCTTAAAAATAATGCTGTGCCCGATTTAATTTTGATGGACATACAGCTTTCAGACGGTTTATCTTTTCATGTTTTGAAGGAAGATAATGTAAAATGCCCTGTAATATTTATTACCGCTTATGACAAATATTTAACCGAGGCTTTTGAATATAATTGCATTGATTATTTATTAAAGCCGGTTGAATGCAACAAGCTTGCAAACGCATTAAATAAGTATAAAAATTTAAAGCACCATTTCATAAATAATTACGCTTCTGTTTTTGAATACCTGCAAACTGCTAAAAAAAATAAATCGAGAATTATTGTAAAAAAAGGAATTGAATTTTTAAGCCTGAAACTGGAAGATGTTGTTTATTTTTTTACTGAACATAAACTTGTTTTTGCTGTAGATAAAGACAACAGGAAGTTTTTATGCGAAACAAATTCGCTGGCAGATATTGAAGAAATGCTTGATGCCAATGCTTTCTTCAGGGCTAACAGAAAATACATTGTAAATGCAGAATTTATTACAAAATTCAAGAGTATAGATAAAAGCAAAATAAGTATTGAACTGTTATTGTCTTTAAATGAAGATGTGATCGTAAGCCAGGAAAATGCATCGGGATTTAAAAAATGGATAAGCGAAATTTAAATGCCAGCAGGCTTATAAGAATGCCCTGGTGGCATCAGTAAACAATTAAAGAAATGTTCATAAAGATTTTTTGGAAAGCAATTTTTTAATAATGACTATCATTAAAAATGCGATAGAAATATAGATGAATATTGATGGGTGCGCCACCGTAAATGTTGTATAAGAGTTGGGATGAATATCATCAACCATTATAAAAGGTTCTGTATCTTTTTGCTGTTTAATAATATTGCCGCTTGCATTGATAAAACCCGAATAACCATTGTTACAATTCACCGCAATATCTTTTCTTGTTTCCACCGCACGCAAACGTGCATGCAAAAAATGCGAGCGCACAATGTAGGTATTGTTGAACCATCCGTCGTTACTCATGTTGAAAAAAAACTGAGCGCCTTGCTTCACTGAATTATGTGCTGAATTTTCAATGGCTGATTCATTACAAATCATAATTCCGGCCTTACCATAAGGCGTTAAAAGTGGTGCGCTGTGCGCTTTATCATCACTTACCAAAAAGCCTTTGTTTGAAAAAAACGGTATGCTCAAATTGCTTAAAGGCTTTTCTATAAACGACAATAAAAACTGTTTATCATAACGGTTAGCAACAGTCCCGTTTGGTAAAATACAATAAGCAGAATTGTTTACAACGTTGTTTTGAACCTGGGTATTTATGCCGAGTATATGTGTAATGTTTGCCTGTGCAGATTCTTTAATCAATTCATTCACCAAATCATCATCTTTTCTGTATGTCCATGGTATGGCAGATTCAGACCATAAAATAATATTAGGATTTTGCGAAACAGCAGCTTTGTTCAAATCAAGCAAACGTTGCACCAGCATATTTCCGTTGGCATCATTCCATGCAATATCAGGCGGTATATTTTCTGCTGCTATCGCAATTTTTACAGTATTATTTTGTTGCAGATTATTAGTAAAATTTTGTAAGATGAAATAGCCGCAACATATATAAAGTAAAATTATTGCTGCAGGTATATATAATTTTTTCCATTGTTTATTGGTTAGATAAACTGCAATAAGATAATTCACGATAACAACAACAAAACTTAAAACAGATACGCCAAAAAAAGATGCAGGTTGCACAGCATATATATTTCCTTCAAGTGTATTGCCGGCATAAAAATCAAACCACGGCAAACCATTAACCAACATAGCCCAGGCAAATTCACACACACAAAATATTGCAGCAACAGTAATAGCGTTTAATGCAACTGAATATTTACTATTATTTATTTTGATGAATGAAGTACATAATAAAAGGCAAGCCCAATACAACGCAATTACCACAGCACAAATTAAAAATACACCTGCGCCATATAAAAAACTGTAACCGGTAAAGCGTTGTGCGCCGCTTATCATCCATGAATAAGTGAAGCACGAAAAAATAATTCCAAAAATAAAGCCCTGCTTAAATTTTTGTTTGGCACTTGCATGCATAGTTGCAATAAATAACGGAACAAAACAAATCCATCCAACAATAAAATTTATTTCAGCAATTGCAATAAAAACAAGGATGCCTGAAATAACTGAAAGCAGGTTTGCAGAAATTTTTTTCTTAAACATCTATACAAAAATAATACGATTCACGAGGTAATTGTTGCAGCATGTTATAAAAAGAAAAGAGCCCGTGAAGGCTCTTTCTTTTTATAATTTAATTTTTATTATTGTACAACAACTTTGCTGTTTTCTGAAAGTGCATCTCCTGTTAACTGAAGGAAATAAACACCCGGAGATAATTTGCTTTGCAGGTTTAATTTATAATTGCCGGCACCATTCAACTGTATTACTTCTTCATGTACAGTTTTGCCTGATGCGTTATGCAATGTTGCGGTTACAGCAGTTCCGTTATAATTGTTTAAGCTGAATGATATATTGCTGTGCGCAGGATTTGGAAATACATTCAACACATAATTCTGTAATGCCATTTTTAAAAAGCGTACATCAGAAACCTGGTATTTACCATCAGCATCAACCTGTTTAATGTGGTAATAATTTATTCCATTAAGTGGTTTATCATCAAATGCCTGGTAAGTATGCGATTGAGAAGTAGTGCCATTGCCCTGCACGGTGGCAATCTTAGAATAAATTTTTCCATCGTTACTTCTTTCAATATCAAAATGGCTATTGTTTGTTTCCGTCGCGGTTGTCCATTTAATTAATACACTATTTTTATTTGGCTGTACATTAAAGCTGGTAATGTTTACCGGCAATATGCTTGCTGTTGTAAGTGATGGAAAGATATAACCATCAGGGTAGTTTGCCGCATCAACTCTAAAATAATACGTAACGCCAGGCTGTATGTTTGCTGTCGGTTTAATGGCATATTCAAACTCAGATGTTTGACTGGTTCCAAGCGATTGATGAGGTAAGCCATCGGTAGCAATAATAATTTTTCCCGCAGCAAAACTATATGGAGGAATCGTTTGGCCACTTAACTGATATGTTGTTGCTTCAAGGTCAGTTACAAAAGGACTTGTGCCGGTAAATTGAAATGCGTTTGAATTTGCGGCTAACTTAATTGTATCCCAACCCATAACACCTGAAATAGAGTCTTCAAATCTTGCACCATCTAAAAAACCGCCACTATTGGAACTATTGTTATTAATATCATTATATAATTCAACACGCAACCGTATTGTACTATCTGTAGAATAAATAGTGATAGGTGTATTTTGATCAGCTTTCCATGTGGCCGTAGTTTCCGAGCCATCATCTTTACGCCAGCGCCAAACGCCTTGTGTGGTAAATGCAAAAAGATTGTAACTAACTACAAGCAGCGCGGTTACAAGTAAAGTTTTTTTCATGATGTTAAATTGAATTGTTTAAAAATTGATGAACGTTTTATTTATAAAATTTTTATTGATGCCTTATTTATATTTTACGGTAATAAATCTTGGCCTTAAATGATACGGATGTTTTGTAATGTTCTCTATAAAGTTAA
>JBDUEO010000119.1:0-8547 GCA_040002335.1 Parafilimonas sp.
TATTTTTTGATGGGCAAAGCATATTACCTGCGCAAAAATTTTGATTCGGCGGCACATGTTTTTTTATACGTGAATTATGCTTTTGCACCTAAAGATGATGGTTACGATTTACCGATTGGCAGTAATGCAAACAGCACAGAATTCAGCATTGCCACAAAAGAGAAAAAAAAGTTATTGTCCAATCCGCCACGCAGAAATGAAGACCTTATTTGGGTAGCAAAAAATTATATTGATGCAGGCAAACCTTACGAAGGTTCATCCATTTTAGAAATGCTTCGTTATGATCCAAATTTTCCTGAACGCCTGCAGGCCGAATTGCACGAAACGATGGGTTACCTGTTTTATAAATCTAAAGTGTACGACAGCGCTGCCTTTCATTTAAGTAAGGCAACAGATATGGATGATGACAAACAGGATAAAGCAAGGCGGGAATACCTAATCGGCCAGTTATATATGCTTGCCGGTAATAATGAAAATGCAGAAAAATATTTTACACGAAGCGCAGAACATACAGTTGATCCTTTCATGGCCGTTTACGCAAGTTTAAATGCGATTAATGCTTCGCCCGATTCTACTGATATTGTTGCAAAAAAAGTTGCGAGCCTCATGCATATTGCAAAAAAAGATCGCTACATCGCTTATCGCGATTTGATTTATTATACGGCAGCGCAGGTAGAAATGCAGGACAATAATTTTCCGCAGGCCTATCTGTACGCAAAAAAAAGTATTAAATACAATATCAATAATCCTGCACAGCGAAGTAGAAGTTTTATGGTCTTAGGCGATCTCGATTATTTGCGCCCGGATTATGAAGCAGCCAAACATGAATATGATAGTGTTGATGCCAGCAGCCTTATCGCGCAGGTTGATCAGCAACGTTTAACGCAAAGGCTGGCGGCACTGCAGGTTATTTCTGATAATATTCATACCATTAAATTTGAGGACAGCTTACAAACAGTTGCCCGTATGCCCGAAGCGCAACGCACGGCGCTTATAAAGAAAACCGTGCGGCAATTAAGAAAAGCGCAGGGCTTAAAAGAAGACGATAGTTCAATATTCATCAATCCTGCGGTGCAGTTAAGTGCCGGCAATAACAGCAATTCAGGCAGTGATTTATTTGCCGGCCAGGCGGCTGCAAAAGGCGATTGGTATTTTAATAATAATACCTTGAAAAGTTCTGGGTTTAGTACTTTTAGATCAACATGGGGAAACAGGCCGGATGTTGATAACTGGAGACGAATGGACGCCGTCAGCAAACAAATTACGGCGGCAAGCCAGGGCAATCCTGATGCTTCAGATTCAGATGCAAGTAACCAGCCAATGTCAGCATCACCAGCTATTCAGGAAAGTTTAAACAGCCTGATGAACGGTGAAATTACGTACGACGCATTGTTCGCTTACCTTCCGCTTACAGAAGAAAAACTCAAAACTTCAAACGATAAAATTGTTGAAGCATTATTTAATAACGGCCAGCAATTTCAAAATGAATTAGAAGATTATAATGCAGCCATCGCATCTTACGATACTTTAAATAAACGTTTTCCCGATAACGATCATCTTGAAGAAGCTTTATTTGATCTGTATTATTGTTACAATAAATTGGGAAGAAAATTTTCTGCAGATTCGGCGCTGGCCATTTTAAATTCAAAATATAAAAACGGCAAATATGCAAAGCTGCTTGCAAACCCGCATTCATCTAAAACAACAAAAGAAGAAGATGCGGCAACAAAAGAATATGAAAAGATCTATGATTTATTTATAGAAGGAAAATTTGATGAAGCCAAAGCTGCAAAAACGGTTGCTGATAGTTTGTATGGAAATTCTTACTGGACGCCGCAATTGCTGTACATAGAATCAATTTATTTTGTATCGAAACGTGAAGACAGCAATGCCATTCAAACATTAACCCAGTTAACCACGCAGTTTGCCAGTTCTGGCCTTTCAGAAAAGGCGAAAACGATGATTGATGTATTGCACCGCCGCTCTGAAATTGAAGCCTATCTTACCAATTTAAAAATAACGCGCCTTTCTGATGACGAACCTTCGCCCATAGTTAATTTAAACCCGGTTGAAAATATTATTGAGAAGAAAGCATATAAAAAAGATTCTGTTGTAAATACTGCGAATAAAAATGTAAAGGCAAATGTAGATACATTGCAAAGAGTTGCCGGTACTGTAAAAACGTATGTGTTCAATTCATCAGATCCGCAGTTTGTTGGTATTATTTTAAATAAAGTAGATCCGGTATATGCAAATGAAACCAAGAATGCATTTAACCGTTACAATCAAATAAACTTTTATAATCAGAAAATAAATATCGTTAATACAAAAGTGAATGATTCGCTAAACCTGGTTTTATTAGGCCCTTTTACCGATGCTGCTACGGCCATGATTTATGTTGATAAAGTAAAACCAAAAGCATCAGGTACCATTATTCCATGGCTTAAACCTGAGAAATATTCATTCACTATTATCAGCCAGCCAAATCTTGATATTTTAAACGATACCAAAGATGTGGGCAGTTATAAATCTCTAATTAATAAAGTGCTTCCGGATAAATTTTAATTGCGAAAGATGAGCAAACCCGTTGCTAAAAAGAAGACAAATAAGAAAGGTATAAAAAGATCTGTAAAAATTTTATGGAGCGTGTTTTTTATTGGCATTGCCGCAGCCGTAATTATAATTGTTGCTGCTGATTTTGGCTGGTTGGGCAAAATGCCTTCTATTGAAGAATTGCAAAATCCATCAGCTTCGCTGGCAAGCCAGGTATATGCTGATGATGGTACGCTGATGGGAAAATATTATTTGCAGGACAGGGTGAATGTAAACTATGCTGATATTAGTAAATATGCCGTGGAGGCTTTGGTTTCAACCGAAGATGAACGTTTTTACGATCACAGCGGCATTGATCCAAAATCGGTTGCAAGAGCTGTCTTTTTCCTGGGCAGCCAGGGTGGCGGAAGTACCATCACCATGCAAACAGCAAAAAATCTTTTTACAGATTACAGCACTAATATTCTTGTTCGTATTCCACAAAAAATAAAAGAAGGAATTATCGCCATAAAGCTGGAACGCAACTTTACCAAAGCAGAAATTCTTACGCTGTATTTAAACACCGTTCCTTTCAGCGATAATGTATATGGCATTCGTAACGCATCAAAAACATTCTTTCAAAAAGAACCAGACAGGTTAACGGTTGAAGAAGCGGCCACTTTAATCGGCATGGTAAACGCGCCTACTGCATACAACCCAAGAATTTATCCTGCAAGGGCAAAAGAAAGAAGGGATTTTATCTTGAATAAGATGGCCAACAGCAATTATATTTCTCAGGCCGAGGCCAACACATTAATTGCAAAGCCAATTGTGCTAAATTATTCCAAGCTAAATGAAAATGCCGGGCTTGCGCCGTATTTTAGAATGATATTGGGTGAAGAAATGAAGAAGTGGTGTAAAACCCATACAAAACCCAACGGCGATCATTACAATTTATACCAGGATGGTTTAAAAATTTATACTACCATCAACCCAAAAATGCAATTGTATGCTGAAGAAGCGGTGGCAAAACACATGGCGTACATGCAAAAAATATTAAACACGCAACACGATATAAAATCAGGCAGTGTTTGGAAAGGCCATGAGAATGTATTAAATGCCGCCATGCAGGTTAGCGACCGTTGGAAGAATCTTAAACAGCAGGGTTTAAGTGATGACGATATAAAGAAAACGTTTTACGTAAAAACAAATATGAAAGTTTTTGCCTGGAACAACAATCGCCAGACAGATACTGTAATGACACCTTACGACTCCATTAAATACAGCAGACAAATGCTTGAATGTGGGTTTATGGCGATGGACCCTTTGAGCGGCTACGTAAAAGCATGGGTGGGCGGTATTGATTTCAAGAATTTTAAATACGATCACGTTAATATTAATACACGCAGGCAGGTAGGCTCAACCATAAAGCCTTTATTGTATAGCATGGCTATTGAAGATGCTGGTTTTACGCCTAATACAATGGTGGTTGATCAGCAGCAAAGTTTTGGCCAGTATGGTTTTGTGCCTGCCACTGCTACTTCCTGCACAGGTAATACCATTCCAATGAGCTCGGCACTTGCCTTTTCACGCAACTGCGCCACGGCATATATTATGAAGCAGATGGGCGGCGATAAAGACAATGAAGGCGCACAGCGTTTTGTGGATTTTTTAAAAACCTGCAATGTGCAAACAGCCAACATTCAGCCATATCCGTCTATTGCTTTGGGCGCATGCGAAATTTCTTTGTACGAAATGCTGCAGGCATACAGCATGTTTCCCGGCAGGGGCTTTAATGTAAAGCCAATGTACATAACACGTATTGAAGACAAGAATGGTAATGTGCTTGAAACGCGCATATCTCAACGCAAAGAAGTAATAAGCGATGTAACGGCGTATTTTATAATTAATATGATGCAGGGCGTGGTGCAGTTTGGCACCGGCCACCGGTTAGGAAGCTATGGTGTAAAAGGCGCTATCGCCGGTAAAACCGGAACCACCAACGATAATAGCGATGCGTGGTTTATTGGCTACACGCCGCAGTTATTGTGTGGCGTTTGGAGCGGTTGCGACGATAGGTTTATTCGTTTTAGCAGTACCACCAACGGGCAGGGGGCAAGTGCGGCGTTGCCGGTGTGGGGTTACTTTTATAATAAGGTAGAAAACGATAAAACATTGCCTTTTTCTGATACGGCAGATTTTGCGAAGCCTGATGTAGGGGTTAATGAACCCAACTACGATTACATTAATAATACGCAGGTAGATTTGGGTGCGCAGGGAGATGATATAGGAAACGGCCAATCGTCAGATTACGAACAGGGTTACGATAATAAGAACCCTGAAAACATTGCTCCGGAAAGCGATACGCAAGGTTTAAGCAAAGACAATCATTCTGCAACGGGAGAAACCACCAATTTGCCCGTAAATAATAGTAATAAAACGCCTTCTAATAAAAACAATCCCGATAATAAGCCTGCGGCAGATACAGCCCATAAACCCAAAGCCATAATGCCTAAAAAAGATGGCGGCGGAAAGTAAAAACAAGTATAAAAACTTAATTATTCGGGGAAATAACCAGGATTTCCGCGGGGAATATTCATTCAAACGCGTTAAATAATTGTTCAAACGCGGTAAATCTTTACAAAAAAGCAGTGAATATTTACTTAAACGCGGAAAAAATTATTGTTTTTTAGCAATTAAGCAGCTCTTTTCTGGCAAACCAATATTTAAAGCAAAGATTAATTGCGAAATTTGCATTCATGTTCACAGGTATTATTGAAACCATCGGAAAAATTGAATCGGTTGAAGCTAATGGAACGAATTTAAGTTTCTGGATCGCGTCAGCCATTTCTAATGAATTAAAGATTGATGAAAGCGTATGTCATGATGGCGTTTGCCTTACAGTAGAAGAAATTTCAAACAATAAATACTGCGTAACCGCCATTGAAGAAACGCTTTCTAAAACAAACCTGCGCAATTGGAAAGTGGGTGAGGAGATTAATATGGAACGTTGCATGCAGCTAAACGCAAGAATTGATGGCCATTTAGTGCAAGGCCACGTTGATGCCACTGCTTTTTGTATTGATGTGGAAGAAAAAAACGGCAGTTGGGAATATCGTTTTCAGTTTCCCGTGCAGTTTGCGCATTTATTAATTGAGAAAGGTTCGGTTTGCATAAACGGCATTAGCTTAACCGCGTTTGATATAAAGATCAACAGTTTTAAAGTGGCCATTATTCCGTACACGCATCAGCATACAAACATGCATGCGGTACAAAAAGGCACAGTTGTAAATATTGAATTTGATGTTCTTGGAAAATACCTTGCGCGCTTTCGCGAAGTGTTTATGCAACCTAAAAATAATAGTACGCTTTCGTGACACTTATTTAATCGCCATTAACATCCTTTAGCGCATACGTATTCGTAAATTTGTACAAATAATTTACATGAAACGTTTATCGGTTTTTTTATTTTGTGTGATAGCATTAAGTGCCTGCGCACAAAACAATAAGCAAAGCAAAACAGCGGGCGATCATCTTACCTCCAATCAATATAAGAATTATAGTGTAGCCACTTTTGCGGCAGGTTGTTTCTGGCACGAAGAAGCTTTATTTGAAAGTGTGAAAGGTGTAAAGGAAGCAGTGTCTGGTTATGCAGGCGGCACCACATCAAACCCAAATTATGAATCAGTGGAAACCGGCAATACCGGCCATGCAGAAACGGTTGATGTGTATTATGATCCTAAAGAAATAAGCTTCGCCACGTTAACAAAAGTGTTTTTTGCAGGTCAGGATCCTACACAGGTTAACGGCCAGGGTCCCGATCACGGAACACAATACCGCACTATTGCTTTTTACCGCACGCCCGAAGAAAAAGCAATTATTGAAAATCAAATAAAAGCATTAACAGCTTCAGGAAAATACAAAAGCGCCATTGCCGCACAGGTAATGCCATTTACAAAATTCTGGACTGCCGAAGATTACCATCAGAATTATATTGAACATAACCCAAACAGCAGTTATGTGCAATATGTTTCTATACCTGAAATAAAAGATTTTCAAAAACAATACCCGAAATTGGTTAAACCTGGAGATTTTTTTTAAGTTGAATTAATGTGTAGTACAAGGCTGTATTTCTTTTTTGAATTACAGCCTTATTTTTTAGATAAATTTTCTAATGCCGCTTCAATTGAAGGATATAAAAAACTAAAACCCGCCTTTTTAATTTTAGCATCGCTTACCGTTGCGCTTTTTAAAACTTCAATACTTAATTCGCCAAGCATGGTTTTTAAAATAAATGCAGGCACATGCGCAGGTATAAAAAATTTACCGCGCATTTGTTTGGCAAGTGTAAACGTAAGTTTTTTATTGCTTACCGTTTGTGGGGCAACTGCATTATATGCGCCGGATATATTTTCGTTTTCAACAGCAAATAATAAAAGCCTGCATAAATCGTACACATGTATCCAGCTAATAATTTGTTTGCCGTCGCCAAGAATGGCAGCCATACCAAACTTTAAAGGCTTTTTAAATTCTTCCAGCGCGCCGCCTTTTTCACTTAATACAATTCCAAATCTTAAAATTGCGAGTCGCTTGTTTAGTTGTTCAACTGGTTGAATGCTTTCTTCCCAAAGTTTGCAGGTGTTGCCAAGAAAATCGCTTGCGTGCGGTTCATCTTCTTTAAATCCATTTTGCTTTGATGTAATTGTATCGGCACCATACCAGCCAATGGCAGAAGCACTTATTACTGCTTTCACTTTATTCGGAGTTTGCTGTAAAGATTTTACTAATAATGCACCACTTTTTGTGCGGCTTTCAACAATCTCTTTCTTTCGTTTATCGGTCCATCTTTTTGCTGCAACATTTGCACCGGCAAGATGAATAATATAATCTGATTGAGCGATTGCATCTCTATCAATTTCGCCTTTTTCAACATTCCATTTTGCATAAGAAATATTTTTGGTTGGTGGTTTGTTTTCTGCTTCATCTCTAATTAGTATAATCAGGTTGTAGCCCTTACTAACTAAAAATTTTTGAAGATGCGATCCTATCATTCCTGTTCCGCCGGTTAATAAAATTGTTGGCATAAGAAAGTTTATATGGTAACAATGAAATAAACAAACAGTTCTGTTCAATTAAAAATTTGGCTTGAATTTTTAAAAATTAGTTCTACATTAGTTCTACAATTCGTTCCGTTTATTAACGGAAAATTTCCTCACTAAAATTATAATCCCATGGTTGAAACAGACATCTCACAGTTTACCAGGGAATGCAACGATTGGAGAGAAACATTGCGTTCCCATCGTAATGAATTGCACAGCGTGCAAACTACATTACAGCAAGCGGTAAATCACCCTTTATCCAAAGAAGAACAAACACAACTGGAACATCTCCAAAACCAGTTACACATTCAGCTAATAAATGTACACGATCTTAAACATGCGGTAAAAATGCACGACCGTAAATTAACACATGAGGTCTCGGGCCACGCCAATACCGAATTTTCTGATAACGTTTCTGCGTATCACGAAAATTTATATGACAGTTATAATTTACTTGAAACTACATTAGGTGAATTGCGAACTGATATTGATCATTTCATACACGCAATTCATTAATTGCATTTGTAAAAAGAAGAAATAATCTTCAACATATTATTCAGCCATTTTCAATGTAACAAATAATGGTTGCGCATCTGTTTCCATTTTATTTTATGCATTTAAAATGGCATTTTTCTAACTAAAAAAATTTATGCCATGTCTGAATTTGATACCACACATGTAAAATCTATTGTCTTGCTCGGCCACGCCGGCTGCGGCAAGACCACATTAGCGGAATGCATGCTATACGAAGCAGGATTGACGACACGCCGCGGTTCTGTTGCTGAAAGAAATTCTGTTGGTGATTACCATGAATTAGAGCAGGAACGCGGCAATTCAATTTTTAGTAAACTGATGCATACCAAATGGCGCGGCTATAAAATAAATATTATTGATACGCCGGGTTATGATGATTTTG
>JBDUEO010000120.1:0-8437 GCA_040002335.1 Parafilimonas sp.
TGGGGAGGAGCTGGCGGGCTTGGAACGATGGCCATTCAATTTACAAAACTTGCCGGCGGCATACCAATAGCTGTGGTTAACTCGCAGGAAAAAAAAGAATTTTGCGAAAGCATGGGCGCACTTGCCATCAATCGTTCTGATTATGATCATTGGGGCGCATTAACTTCTGATATGCTGAAACCGGAAACACAGGAAATATGGCGTGGTAAAGCAAAAAAATTCATGAAAAAAATTATGGAATTAACTGGTGGTAAATTGCCCCGCATTGTATTGGAACATCCGGGAGAAGCTACCATGCCGACATCGCTTTTTGTTTGCGATAGAAATGGAATGGTAGTTACCTGCGCAGGAACTTCCGGTTATCTTGCTACATTGGATTTAAGGTATTTATGGTTGCAACGCAAAAGATTACAAGGTTCGCATTTTGCCGAGCCTTATGAATGTGTTGAATTTAACCAATATGTTATTGATGGAAAAATAAAACCTGTGTTAGGAGGAACAGTTTCGTTTGAAGAAATACCTGTCGCTTTGCAGGAAATGAGCGATAACATTCATAAAGGAAATACGGCAATAAAAATCGGTTACAAATAAAGACCATTCCTGCCTTAAAAGGCAACGAGAAAACCAAGCAAAATGATATTTAATTCATTAGCCTTTGTTTATTTTTTTATAATTGTAACCACGCTGTTTTTTCTTACACCACAAAAATTGCGTTGGGCATTATTGCTTGCTGCGAGTTGTGTGTTTTACATGTATTTTGTTCCGGTTTATATTTTAATTCTTGGCTTTACCATTGGCATTGATTATTGCGCAGGTTTATTTATTGCAAACAGCGCAGGAAAGAAAAGAAAAGCCTGGCTTATATGCAGTTTAATTGCCAACATTGGCGTGCTCGCTTTTTTTAAATATTTTAATTTTTTAAACTCAAACCTTACAGCTTTATTGGGGTTGATTGATACTAAAAGCATTATTCCGTATTTAAATATTTTATTGCCGATAGGTTTATCGTTTCACACATTCCAGGCAATGAGTTATACCATTGAAGTATATCGTGGTAACCAGCAGCCGGAAAAACATATTGGTATTTATGCTTTGTATGTAATGTTTTATCCGCAATTAGTGGCTGGCCCAATTGAACGGCCACAAAATATTTTGCATCAATTTCATGAAGAGAAATTTTTTGATTACGACCGCATTACCGAAGGCTTAAAAATTATGTTGTGGGGTTTTGTGAAAAAACTTGTTGTTGCAGACAGGCTTGCTTTATATGTGAATGCTGTTTATGGCAATGCAGAACATCACAGCGGTGTTACATTAATTGTTGCAACCTTCTTTTTTATTGTTCAGATCTATTGCGATTTTTCAGGTTACTCAGATATTGCCATTGGCGCAGCAAAAGTGATGGGTTATAATTTAATGATCAATTTTAAGCGTCCTTTCTTTTCAAAAAATATACAGGAAGTTTGGCAGCGATGGCATATATCATTAACAACATGGTTTCGCGATTATTTATATTTTCCGCTGGGCGGAAGCAGGAAAGGAATTTTAATTACTATTCGAAACCTTTTAATTGTTTTTGCGATAAGCGGTTTATGGCATGGCGCAGGATGGACATTTATTATATGGGGATTATTGAACGGAATTGTGCTTGCACTTGAGCAGGTTTTTAATCCTGTTTTAAAAATTGCAAACAAAGCACTTGGGTTTGCTAAAGATATTGTACGCACTGTTTTTACAGTAAGCCTTTTTGTATTGATGGGTATTTTCTTCAGGTCGCAAAACTTAACCCAGGCAACCTACATTTTTACATCAATTATTCATTTAAAACCAGGCAGATTATTTTTAGGCGAACCGCCAATAACTTTTACCTATTATGTTATTGCATTAATTGTTTTGTTTGGATCAGAATATATTGAAGAATATCATCCCAAAATAAAACTCATTAGAAACAACAATGTTTTTGTGCGGTATTCAGGTTATTTGCTTGTGCTGGTATTAATAATTATTACCGGCGTTTTTAGCGGTGCCGATTTTATTTATTTTCAATTTTGATAACCTATATTTCACATCATCAATTTAACCTGCAATTATGAAAACAGTGCTAACATTTTTTATTCTTATTTTATTAGTTCAATTAATTTCAGCGCAAAAACCCGGAACAATCGATTTGGCGTATGGCCTAAACGATTCAGGCAGCGCAACCGTTAATGACATACTCTTTTCCAAAACAAGTACGCTGCAACCAGACAATAAATTTTTGTTGGGTGGTTATGATCCTGTTTCTACTAAATATTGCTTATTCCGGCAAACACAGGATGGTTTGCCAGATAGCAGTTTCGGTGATAACGGAAAAGTTTATACAACATCGGAAGGGCTTTTTAGAGACACGTTATATATGAATGGCTGGGTAAGTATTGCCGTTCAGCCAGACAAAAAAATTGTGGCTGCCGGTGATGCAATACATTATGATATTAATGTGCAAGGCGAATGGGGAGGTCCCTGGAACGACGATATTATAGTTGCACGATTTTTACCGGATGGCACGCCGGATATGAGTTTCGGAATCCAGGGAAGAGTTTTTACTGATCTCGGGCTTATTGAATATGTTAAGGCAGTTGTTATTCAACCTGATGGAAAAATACTGGCCGCAGGTTTCCAGGATGAAAATTCAGATGGGGATGGCAGCAAATTGCTGTTAGTTCGCTACAATGCTAATGGAACATTGGACAAAAGTTTTGGTAATGGCGCCGGTTATTTTATATATGCGGCTACCAATAGTGTGGCAAATACTGTTGTACTGCAGCCAGATGGAAAAATAGTTACTGGTGGCGCTGTTAGTGCAACCATGGCATTCTTAACCATGCGGTTCAATATAAATGGTTCTGTTGATTCAAGCTTTGGCAACAACGGTCAGGTTGTAACAAGCTTTAAAACCGGCGGTGCTTTAGGAACAAATATTTCAAGTATTATTCTTGATAAAAAAAGAAGAATTACTGTTGTTGGCGCGACTAAAAATTATGATAATGGACAAGTTGTACGTTATCTGTCTAACGGATCTCTTGACAGCTCTTTCAACGGAACCGGCAAGTTGCAACTGAACAAGTATGGATTTTCTTTTTTGTATCCAAGTGAAATATTACTCCAGCCAAATAATAAAATGGTGATCAGCGGTTATACCTGGACGAGCAGTACAAGCAAATTTCTTACTCAAACTGCATTGAATGAAGATGGTTCTGTTGATACTTCTTTCGGAACAAATAGTGGTTACACTTTAATCCCGGTTTCTGACGGAATTTACAGAACATATTCAAATTCTTTTACGCAAAGCGATGGAAAAATTGTTACCAGTTACACAGGTTATGTTGGCTTAACGAACGATGTATATAGCACAACCGTTCGTTTCTATGGATATTCAACACAAAACTCTTGGATAGTTAAAATAAAACGCTGGTTAGAACACCATGGTATTACATGGCAGGATGTACAAGATGCAACAAATTATGCGGTACAAAGAAGCAGCGACGGAGTAAACTGGACAACAATTTACAGTGAAAAGAAAATCACTGAGAATTATACAACACAAATTGATAGAAGTTTTAATGATCCTTCGCCGCTTAGTGGAATTAATTATTACAGGTTGCAGGCAGGTTTTAATAATGGAAGAATAATCTATTCAAATATCATCAAGATAAATGCAGATAAAAAAGCAATCATACTTTCTCCTAATCCTGCCATAAACAATTTGCATATAGAAGGGTTGACCGCGAACAATGCAAAACTTACAATAATTGATTTTGCGGGAAATATAAAATTGCGGCAGCAAACAACTTCAACCACCGCTGATCTGAATATTTCCGTATTACAGCCGGGCAATTATTTATTAAAGATTGAAACAGGTAACGAAACAACTACAAAGGCGTTTATTAAGCAATAAACTTCACAACAACACATAAAACCAAGCGGGCTATAATGCCCGCTTTTTTATTTTGTAGTTAGGATAAAATTGTCGCAAACATCCAATCAGATAACATATTTACCGTTTGTGTATAATTATGTACTATGTTTTGCATAGTACATAGATTTGTACTGTAACAATCAATACAAAGAACTATAAAAATATATTTATGAGAAAGTTATTATTTACCATTTCCTTTATAAGTATTTGGTTTACAGCATTACATGCACAAAATTATTCAATTGGCGGAACCATAAATTCTGGTCTTAAACCCGTAGAAGCTGCAACAGTTTGGCTACTAAAGCCTGATTCTGTAAAGCTAAATCATCAAATTTCCGGTAAAGACGGTCAGTTTCTTATTAAAGATTTAAAAGAAGGCATCTACATTATTTCCGTTCAGTCGGTTGGAAATGAAGTTTATTTTTCGCCTGCAATCAGCCTGAATGAAAGCAATCCTAAGATTGATTTGCAAACGATCAATTTAAAAGAAATATCAAAACTTTCTGACGTTATTGTATCATCTAAAAAACAATTTATTGAGCAAAAAATAGATAAAACAGTTATTAATGTTGATGCGTCGCCAGCAAGCACAGGTTTATCAGCTTATGAATTATTAGAAAAAACACCCGGCGTAACTATTGATAAAGACGGAAACATTAGCCTGAAAGGAAAACAAGGCGTAGTAGTTATGATTGATGGAAAGCCTACGTATTTAAGTGCTGCTGACCTTGCGAATTTTCTTAAAAATATGCCTTCAACAAGCCTTGAGCAAATTGAGCTGATGACAAATCCATCAGCAAAATATGATGCTTCGGGTAATTCCGGTATCATCAATTTTAAAACAAAAAAATCAAAGATCAAAGGCTTTAATACAAGCGTTACAATTGGTGGCGGCGAAGGAAAATATCCTAAAGCAAATGAAAGCATTAACCTTAACTACCGTACCGAAAAAGTAAATGTATTTGCCAACTACAGTTACAGTTATGGTAAAAGATTTCATACGCTTGATCTTACAAGAAATTTCAGTGATTCTTCAGGCGCGCTTAATTCAAAATTTGTTCAGCAAACAGATATGACTTCAAAATATCATTCGCATTATTTTAAAACAGGTTTAGATTTTTATGCATCTAAAAAAACAACAGTTGGTTTTTCAGTAAACGGCAACTTTAATCCTGGTGGCCAATCAAATAATAATATTACTGATATTTATGATGCGGATAATATTTTACAAAGTGAAACTTTAACCAAGAGCAATTCAAACGATACATGGACAAACTATGGCGCTAATATAAATTTAACGACTGAGTTTGATACTGCAGGAAGGGAATTAAGCGCCAACCTTGATTATATTCATTATAATTCCTTATCAGATCAAATGTTTGTAAATAGTTTTTTTGATAACGATGAAAATAAAATAAATGCTGATGAAACATTACGCGGTTATCTGCCATCAACCATAAATATTTATAGCGCTAAGGTTGATTATACGCATCCGTTAAAACACAATGCAAAAATAGAAGCAGGTGTAAAAACAAGTTATGTGCAAACAGATAATGATGCTAATTATGATAGTTTATTAAACGAAAAATGGATTGTTGATACAAGCCGCACCAATCATTTTTTATACAAAGAAAATATTAATGCAGCTTATGTAAACTTAAGCAAACAACTATCAAAAAAATGGAGCGCACAGGCAGGTTTACGTTTGGAAAACACTATTGCAACTGGCAACCAGTTAACCACTAACGAAATCTTTAAACGTGATTACACACAACTGTTTCCAACAGCATATTTAAGTTATGCAATGAATGATAAAAATCAATTCAGTTTAAACTATGGAAGAAGAATTCAACGCCCTGATTATGGCGATTTAAATCCGTTTTATTATTTTCTTGATAAGTACACTTACCAGGTTGGCAACCCTTATCTTAAACCACAGTTTAGCCATAATATAGAATTGAGCCATTCGTACAAAAACATGATAACAACCACATTAAGTTATGCCACCATAAATGATATGATAAATGAGCAGCTTGAACAAATAGACAGTATTCATACAACTTATGTTACAAATACAAATCTTGCCAGCCAGCACAGCTTAACATTAAGTGTAAATGCAGGTGTGCCGGTAACAAAATGGTGGAGAACTAATATTTATGTACAGGGTGCTTATAATAGTTTTAAAGGGTTTATTAATACAGGTATTATTAATGTTGGCGGCCCTTCATTCAACGCAAATATGCAGAACCAGTTTACGTTGCCAAAAGGCTGGAGTATGGAATTGAGTGGATATTATAACAGCAAAGCTATTTATGGAACTATTGTTGGTTTGCCACAAGGCAGCGCAGATTTTGCTGTTGCAAAAACTGTTTTAAAAAATAAAGGAACAATAAAAGTAAATTTCAGAGATTTTCTTGGATTGCAGCAATGGAACGGTTACAGCAAATATCAAAACATAGATGTAACAATACATAACCGCTGGGAAAGCCGTGTGGTAAATGTAAGTTTCACGTATCGTTTTAATAAAGGTAAAAGTGCCGAACAACGCCGTAATGGTGGAGCAGATGAAGAACAAAACAGAGTTAAGAGTAAAGGGTAAATAAGATTACAGGACAAAAAAAGCGCTTCAATTTTTTGAAGCGCTTTCTATTTAAAAATGTTTAAATAAATTGTTGTTCACTTTCAGGTAAAGAACAAGAGACCGTATTAAAATACACCAATTTCTGTAAACATATCCTGCATCAGCATTCTGTCTTCATCATCATTAATTAATATTTTTCTAAATTCAGCCATTATATTTTTACATGAATAATTTTATTTTACAATAATTTCCGTTATCACATTTTCTTTTAAAGCCTCATTTACACGTTGAATTATTTTTGGTTTTTGATACATTAATTCCTGTTTCAATGCACCTACTGATGTGTAAATAAAAAGCGTGTTATTAACGATCTGTATTTTATCCGTGTAACGTGCAATAGTTTTCCCCATTACCTCCTCCCAAACACTTTCAATTTGCACAGCTCTTAATCCGCTTTTAAGATTGCTTTTGTTTAAAAAATTTTTTAGTGCTTCACCAATTTGCATTTGAGACATGTACAAATGTAAAAAACTTATTCGCCATTATTGGCCATTTCGCTGTTTTTTGCGCTGCTTTTTAATTTGCTTTTAAATACTTTTTCAAACTTTTCAACTTTGGGCGCAATTACTAAACGGCAATACATTTGACCGGGATTGTATTCAAAATATTTTTGATGATAATCTTCTGCGGTATAAAAATTTTTGTAAGGTTCTATTGCTGTTACAATCGGTTTATTAAATGCACCGCTATCGTTTAAAGCAATTTTATAATGTTCTGCTTCTTCTTTTTGTTGAGGTGAATGATAAAAAATAACGCTGCGGTATTGCGGTCCAACATCGTTGCCTTGCCTGTTTAATGTTGTTGGGTCGTGCGTTTTCCAAAATACTTCAAGCAACTCATCATAACTTATTATTGATGGATCGAAAATAATCTGGCAACATTCAGCATGTCCTGTTGTGCCGGTTGAAACTTCTTCATAAGTTGGATCAGGAACAGAGCCACCGCTATAACCGCTCAAAACTTTTACAACGCCGTTCAATCTTTCGAAAATAGCTTCGGTACACCAAAAACAACCCGTTCCAAAACTTGCTGTATCGGTAATAATTGCAGCTTTGGTATTTTTTGCATTTGCATTTTTAGTAGAATTATGTTCGGCACAGGATGTAAAGCAAAAAATTCCTGCAATCGTAAGAAAAGATAATTTTAAAAAATTTGTTTTCATTAGCCGCATGTTGCAAATAACATAAGAAGTAATAACGAATACAAGTTAATTAACAATTAGTGCACATAGTTTTTTACTGTTCTTATTTAAAAAGAGTTTAACTTTTTTTTCAATAATTCAAATAACATTTATACTGCAGGCAAATCTGTTCACCAAGTATAACCAATTATCTTTGTTAGCTTATGGCGGACGAAAAATCATTAAATTTTTTAGAAGAAATTATAGAGAAAGATATAAATGAAGGCAAGCATGTTTCTATAGTTACGCGCTTTCCTCCAGAGCCAAATGGTTATTTACACATGGGCCACGCAACAAGTATTTGTTTGAATTTTGGATTATCAAAAAAATATGGCGGTTATACCAATTTGCGTTTTGATGATACCAACCCTACAACAGAAGAAACTGAATATGTTGAAAGTATAAAAAATGATGTGCACTGGTTAGGTTTTGAATGGAAGCATGAACTATATGCTTCGGACTATTTTGAAGAATTGTATCTCTTCGCTATACAGCTTATACGAAAAGATTATGCTTATGTTGATGATAACGATAGCGAAACTATTGCACTTGAAAAAGGCACGCCAACACAAGCTGGCGTAAACAGTAAATACAGAAATAGAAGTGTTGAAGAAAACCTGCAGTTGTTTGAAGATATGAAAGCAGGAAAATTTAAAGATGG
>JBDUEO010000121.1:0-8434 GCA_040002335.1 Parafilimonas sp.
GAAGCAGATATATCAAAGAAAATTTTGCTTGAATATGTGTGCCCTGAAAATGCCAAAGTGGATAATTTAAAAATTCTTGATACTAAAAAAACAGAAAGTTTTTTAGGCTTGCCAGCACTACAATATACTGTTTCTGGTGAAGTAGAATGGATGAATGGATGCGACGAAGCATTTGACAACTTGCCCGCTGGCTATAAAGAACCATTTGACCGCAAAACGGTAACGCTTGTAAAAGGTGATGATGGCTGGCAATAAACTTTAATACTCTTCAATAATTTTCTTCTGTGTTAACTAACTGATTAAAGAAATTTCTGTAAAAAAATAAATTAAGTGATGTGAATTGAGCAGCTAATAAATTGGCAGTCCTAGTAATCTATTATTCAAGGCTCGTTTGTCCACCCACTTATCTAAAATTTTTTTTGAATTCCATCAGTCATAATAAACTTTTATTCATCAACAAAACAAAATACAATGAAAAAAAATCTTACACTTTTTATTGCAGTAATTTTTACTGTATTTAATGTTCATGTTGCCAATGCAAAAATCTGGCGCGTAAATAATAAGTCGAATTTTAACGGAACCAGTTTATATGGAGACAATTTTGGTGGAACATCTGCTTATCCTGTATTTAATGAAATTAACAATGCAGTTGGATGGGCAAGTGTAAACAACAGTGATACGCTGTATGTTGAAGGTTGCGTTACTGCATATATTGCGGCAACCATTACAAAAAAATTAACCATAATCGGCCCTGGATATTTTTTAAATGAAAATCCAAAAACTTCAAACGATTTACTTACTGCACAAATTGGAAGTATCAGCTTCAACACTGGCTCTGCAGGTTCTCAATTAATTGGTGTGTCAATCGTTCATATTTATCCATATTCACTGCACCTTAATGCAAATAATATTACAGTAAAAAGATGCTGGATTGCCGATCCTCTACATATTGGTTCCGGTATTTCAGACATATATATCCTGGAAAATTTTTTTTCAAACTCGCAAACATCAACAGCGCTTGTTTTAGATTATCCTTATGATCTTACTACCGATCTTGTTTTTAATAATAATGTTAGCCAGAAAACACTTATATGGAGCGGCTCAATTCAACAATGCAATAACAATGTATTTGACGGTCCCGCAAGCATGTTGAACCTGCAGTTTACAACGCCTGAATTCACAAACAATATTTTAAAATCTACCAATGCTTCTGTTGATATTAATGGTGGAAGTAAAGAAAAGATCAGCTATAATATCGGAACATTATCTACGCAATTTGGAACAACGAATAACAATAAAATTGTTGCCAATATGAGCAGTTTATTTGTGCCATCCGGAACAAGTGACGGTATGTATAAACTTAAAGCAAATTCTGCCGGCAGCAGCAATGGTTCAGATGGAACAGATCGCGGTGCTTTCGGTGGCTCTGTTGTTGCAAACCGTTATACGCTTTCAGGATTAGCAGCCATACCTGTTATTTATAAATTAACAACGTCAGGCGTTGCAACACAATCATCCGGTTTATCTGTAACAATTAGTGCAAAAACTATAAAATAAAAAAATATGAAAACATTGTTTACGATATTTTGTATTGTATGCACTACATGTTTATTACAGGCTCAAACTATGAAACAGGTTGAGTATTTTATAGACACAGATAAAGGTGTAGGAAAGAATACAAAACTTAATCTCGCAGCATCAAATGATAGCAGTTATCAATTTAATATTGATGCAACAAATATTAGCATTGGCTTTCACAAATTATATTTCCGTTCAAAAGACAGCAAAGGAAAGTGGAGTTTGACTTACTATAAAAATATTGAAATAGTAAGTTCTGATGCTCAGCCAAAAATAATTGCAGGTGAATATTTCTTTGATAAAGATCCTGGTTTTGGAAAAGCAAAAAAGATAATTGTTTCGCCGCAAGGAGCTTCAATTACGCAGGATTTTAATACAGTTACTTCATCATTTACAAATGGCATGCATAAATTATTTACAAGATTTAAAGACAGTACTGGTAACTGGAGTGTAACTGATAAAAGAAATGTAGAAATAATAAGAACAGCAGACACAACTAAAATTATTGCAGTGGAATATTTCTTTAGTGGCGATAAAGGCTTTGGCAAAGCAACTGCAAAAGTATTTGAAACAACCGCTGCTGATAGTGTGTTCAAATTTAAAATTCCATATAATAAAATTCCTGCTAATGCTGATACGTTATTTATAAGGGCAGAAGATAGCTTAGGAAATTGGTCAATAACAAAATATGAATTGTTTAGCATTCAGTCTTTTGTAAAAAATGCAATTGCTGATGCAATAATAATTGATCGAAACAAGCTCCAGGTTTTTCCAAATCCTGCAAATAATATCATTCACTTTTCTTGCAAGGGAATGAATATAAACAACGAAATAATTATATTAAATGCAAATGGTCAGCTCGTAAAAAAATGTCAGCCGTCATCTGCTGAATCAGGTGAAATAAATATTAGCGATCTTTCTTCGGGTACATACATCTTGCAAATAAGCTATGGTGAAACAAAACAATCAGTAAAATTTGTAAAGCAATAGTTTTATCAAAGTAGAATAAAAACCTGCATCCAAAAAATGCAGGTTTTTATTTATATTACACATCATTTTTTCTATATACTTATATATCGTTAGCTTATGAAAAAAATACTCATTTTATTATCATTATTTTTTGCTTGTTACAGTAACTCATTTTCGCAATGGCAGCTTTCGTTAACCTTCAATACAAACGAAACTATTGCAGCTATATCCGCACCAACTGATAATGTTATATGGACCGTTACTAATAATTTTTTCATCTATAAAACAATTGATGGTGGTAATACCTGGAAAAGAATAAAATGTAAAGGTCTCGCTGCAAACATTTCTGTTTTGCAATTGTATGTAATTAATGCAAGCACAGCTTTTTTAAGCGTAAATACTGGTTTTACAGGTGTTGGGCCGGGAATAATTTATAAAACAACCGATGGCGGCAGCAACTGGAAACAAGTGTTTAATCATGTTGGAAATTGCGAAATATTAATTGGAATGTTTGATGCGAATAAAGGATTAATGAGTTGCAATTTCAGCAGCTTTAATGGTTCAATAAAGCCAGGACAATCTCTTTATTATACAGTGAATGGTGGCAATATGTGGAAGATTGATACGATTAATAATCCTACAAAGCAATTTATAAATAGCCTCGTAATACATGGAAGGCAAGTTGCTTTAAGCGATCTTAATTTTTTTAATTATTCTTCAAAATATGGGCTTACGTGGACGAGGCAAAAATTTCCTGAAAATTCAACCAATCAGTTAATGCAATTTGAAGACAGCAGTTACATTGTTACGCTTACAACAAGTTCTACCCAGGTTATCGTAAAACTGCCGGGCAGTAATGCATGGATAACCAGCAACGCCACATCCAACAACCTCATAAGTTGTTTGGTTTTAGACGGAAATGAATGCTGGTTAGGCGAA
Organism: Parafilimonas sp.; assembly: GCA_040002335.1. GTDB lineage: Bacteria > Bacteroidota > Bacteroidia > Chitinophagales > Chitinophagaceae > Parafilimonas. The sequence goes on from JBDUEO010000121.1 coordinate 3,487, forward strand.
GCACTTGATACAAAAAACAATTACTATTCATCTGACAGTGCAAAAACATTTACGCCTTTTATTGCTGATCCAAATTCCGGATTTCAATTTCTTACAAAAGCAAGAATCGGTAAAACATTGGTTGGCGGAACACCTTCATTTATGACTGGTAAAATATGGATTAATAAAAGACAGGCAACCATCGCACCAAGGCCTCCTTTAAATTATGAGGCAAGGCAAAAAGTTGTAGAGAAACCCTGAGCTTAGCGGATATTATCATTAACAATAGCCTGTATAGAATGCTGTAACTCCTTTGTACCTTTGCATAAATTTTATATATGCTGAATACGATAGAAAGTGCGATTGAAGATATAAAACAAGGCAAGCTTATAATTGTGGTAGATGATGAAGACCGCGAAAATGAAGGCGATTTTATTACAGCAGCACACAACGTTACACCAGAAATAATCAACTTCATGAGCAAAGAAGGCCGCGGTTTAATTTGTGTGCCTATGAATGAGGAACGTGCGGATGAATTGCAACTTGATTTAATGGTAACAAATAATACAGCATTGCATGAAACGCCTTTTACCGTTAGTGTTGATTTAATTGGGCATGGTTGTACAACAGGTATAAGTGCGCATGACCGCGCAAAAACGGTACAGGCTTTAATCAATCCTGAAACAAAACCAGAAGATCTTGGAAGGCCGGGCCATATTTTTCCTTTACGCGCAAAAAAAGGCGGCGTATTAAGAAGAACCGGCCATACAGAAGCAACTGTTGATTTAGCGAGATTAGCAGGTTTTGAATCTGTTGGCGTATTAGTTGAAATTATGAATGAAGATGGAACAATGGCGCGGTTGCCTCAACTTAAAAAAATTGCAGAAAAGTTTGATCTAAAAATAATTTCAATAAAAGATTTAATTGAATACCGTTTAAAAACGGATTCATTAATTGAAGAAATTACGCGTGTAGAAATGCCAACGAAATATGGAAATTTTAAATTGGTTGCATTTAAAGAAAAAACCACGGGCGGCGAACACCTTGCTTTAATTAAAGGCGAATGGCAAAAAGATGAACCTGTTTTAACACGTGTACATTCCAGTTGTTTTACCGGCGATATTCTTGGCAGTTTCCGTTGCGATTGCGGCGATCAGTTGCATGCAGCCATGCAGATGGTAGAAGCGGAAGGCAAAGGTTTAATTTTATACATGAACCAGGAAGGCCGCGGCATTGGATTAATGAATAAACTGCGTGCTTATAAATTGCAGGAAGAAGGTATGGACACGGTTGAAGCAAATATTCATCTTGGCTTTGGAATGGATGAACGTGATTATGGTGTAGGTGCGCAAATACTGCGTTATCTTGGTGTAACAAAATTAAAGTTGATGAGCAACAATCCAAAAAAACGCGCAGGTTTAAGTGGCTATGGTTTGGAGATTGTTGATATAATTCCAATCGAAATAAAACCAAATGAGCACAACGAAAAATACTTAACTACCAAGCGCGATAAAATGGGGCATAAAATTTTATTGCCTAAATAATTTTTTGGTAACCGGCATTTGTATTTCAATTGAGCACGGTTGTGTCACTCACTTGTACTGAAACAAATAAATCAGCTTCGGTTCCTGTTCAATCAGCATCACAAAATCATAATTTTAAAAAGCATGAATGATAATCAATATAAATTAGACAGAACTTATGTTACCAAAATGAGCTTTGAAGAAGCAGACGATCATACAACTTATTGGCTTGATAAAACACCAGATGAAAGATTAAATGCAGCCTGCTTTCTTATTAATCAAATTTATGGGGTAACTGCTGAAACAAAAGTTGACCGCACTATTATAGATTGCAGAAAATTCAGTGATGGCTGATTTATTTAATAAAGTATTAAGAAGCCTTAAATAAAACATTCATAAAATCGAAATAAAACAAATGGGCTTATTCAATAAATTATTCGGCAAAAAAGAAAAGGAAAGTTTAGATGAAGGTTTACAAAAAACCAAGGTTGGTTTTTTTGAAAAAGTAACCAAAGCAATCGCCGGAAAAAGTACGGTTGATGAAGAAGTTTTAGACAACCTTGAAGATGCTTTGGTAAGTGCAGATGTTGGCATTGATACAACAATCGAAATCATTAATCGCATAGAGGCAAGAGTTGCGAAAGATAAGTACATCAGCACAAGCGAACTTAATCGTTTACTGCAGGCTGAAATTCAAAATATACTAACTGACTCCCCTGAAGATTCATACAAAGAATTCGATCTGCCTGATGATAAAAAGCCTTATGTTTTATTGGTTGTTGGTGTAAATGGTGTTGGCAAAACAACAACCATTGGCAAACTGGCTCATAAATATAAAAAAGCAGGTAAAAATGTTTTGCTTGGCGCCGCAGACACTTTTCGAGCGGCTGCTGTGGATCAGCTTACAATATGGAGTGAAAGGGTTGGCGTTCCAATAATTAAACAGGCAATGGGCAGCGATCCTGCAGCCGTGGCTTTTGATGCCGTGCAAAGTGCTGTTGCAAGAAAATCAGATATTGTTATTATTGATACGGCGGGCCGCTTGCACAACAAAGCGCATTTAATGGAAGAGCTTTCAAAAATTAAACGCGTTATCCAAAAATTTATTCCGGATGCACCGCACGAAGTGTTGTTGGTGTTGGATGGATCAACAGGGCAAAATGCTTTAGAGCAGGCGAAACATTTTATAGCCGCAACAGATGTTACATCGCTTGCCATAACAAAATTAGATGGCACAGCAAAAGGTGGCGTTGTGCTCGCAATTGCCAGTCAATTTAAAATTCCGGTAAAATATATTGGTGTAGGAGAGAAGTTGGATGACCTTTTAGTTTTTGACAAACATGAATTTGTTGACAGCTTATTTAATCTTGAAAAAGCCTGAATAGAAGTTTCATCGCCACGTACCGCAATGCAGATCGTGTAAAAAAGAAAACTATTTACGAACAGTTTAACGTGAAAGAATATTTTATAAGTGATCCTGCTAATAAATAAGTACTTATTATTACTTAAAAGATGGAAAGTATAGCGAAGCGAAAAACAAAACGGAAAATTTACCAGCAAAATTCTGGGTAAGATTTTCCGTTTTTAATGTGCTTAATATTTTTATTTTGCGCTCTTAATTACTCTTATTTATTTTTAGTATTTGGTTATTATTTTTTTCATCACTTATGGTAACCATGTATAAACCATTCGCAAATTTACTTGCATCCAGTTGAAGCATATTTTTTTCTCCGTTTACTGCAATACCTGTTCTTATTTGCATCAGCTTTCCAGAAAAATCAACAACTTTTATTGTATATTTTCCTTGTGCATAAAATGTAAGTGTAGCATTTTCTTTTACAGGATTTGGATAAAGCGATGCTGATAAATTTTTATTACTAAGATTAGTTGCAATTAAATTATTTCCCATCGTGTAATTAATTGTATCGCTGTATAATGTAAGTTTTGGTGCCTGATGGCTGGTAGCAACCACATAGTAAGAACCACTCTCATTAACAGGCAAAGTAGAATCTCCTGTTATGGTTTGATACAATGTTCCGTTTTTATACCAATTATATGTATTGAAAGCTAAAATGCCGCCAACTGAAACAGATAAAATATTATTATTGTAATGCATTGGTATTGTGGCCTGTGGAGAATATGCAGGTTTATAAAATCTTTTATCAATTCGCACCATGCCGGCAAATGTAAAATTGTTGTTGTTTAAATAAATTCTAAGGTTAGAAGGAAGATCAGCTATATGTGTTGGAATAAAGCCTTCCAATTTATTAAAACTTAAATCTAAATAATTAAGAATGCTAAGGTCTCCTAATCCTGATGGAATTTTGCCGGTTAGCTGGTTACGGCTTAAATCAAGCCAAACCAAATTTGTTAAGTTTTTAAGTTGTACAGGTATTGAACCTGTAAAATTATTGCTGCTTAATGACAACGTTGAAATGTTTTTAAGGTTTCCTAATTGCCTTGGTAAGGTATCGCTAAGACGATTATAATGTACGTCTATTGTTTCAAGATTAGTAAGATAACCAATTTCAGCAGGTAAACTTCCGGTTAGCAGATCACCGTTAAAATATAATGCCTCAAGCATTTTAAGTTTACCTATTTCGTGCGGAATACTTCCGGTTAATTTACTGTTGTATATAAATAATTCTTTAAGGTTTTTCATATTTCCAATTTCAGGGGGTATGGTTCCGGAAATGTTATGGTTTTCTCTTAAATCAAATTTTTCAACATGTGTAAGATATCCTATCTCCGCCGGTAAAATGCCGTTAAGGTTATAGCTACCCAGTTGAACAGTAACAACCCGGTTATTTTGTACTGTTATTCCTTCCCATTGTTGTACGGGTGCAGTTGTAAGCCAGTTAATACTACTCCTCCAATGAGCGCCACCCATACTGTTATAAATCGCAACAAGTGCAATAGAATCCTGTACATTAACCTGGGCTGATACCAGGTTTGGCTGAGTAATAGAGATTATTGAGATCAATAAAAAAATTGAGTAGATTTTTTTCATGTTACGGCTTTTAATTGATAAAAAAATTATTAGTGAAAATATAATAATTTTTTTTTATAAGGAAGTTTTATTTATTAATTTCTCAATCAATCGGGTTAATTCATTTTTTGAAATCGAAAACTGAATAGTCTTTTTGTTTACTATTATAAATCAAATTACAAACGCAGGTTTTAAATTTTTATAAATACAATTTTAATTGTTGAACAAGTATGCAGTAATTAAATATTTTCGTACGCAATGCTGCCAAAAACATATATAGCGCATTTTGACCTTGACTCTTTTTTTTATAGCGTTGAGGTGTTAAATGATCCTTCACTTGCAGGCAAAGCGGTTATTGTTGGCGGCAGCCGCGAACGTGGCGTGGTTACAACCTGCAGTTACGAAGCGCGAAAGTTTGGCGTACATTCTGCCATGCCCATGAAGAAAGCAACAGAGC
>JBDUEO010000122.1:0-8370 GCA_040002335.1 Parafilimonas sp.
TTTGCTTCCATTAATGTTAATGGCTGTATTGGCAAAGAGGTTATTACCAAAATATCCAGCGGATCTTTGTCTTCGCCATACGTTTGCGGAATAAAACCATAATTAACCGGGTAATAAAAAGAAGAATAAATAACGCGGTCTAATTTCAATAAACCGCTTTCTTTATCAATTTCATATTTACACCTCGAGCCTTGCGAAATTTCAATTACAGCGGTAACTATTCTTGGTGCTTTTGGTCCGTAAGATACTCCGTGCCATGGATGCAATACTGTCATAATGTTTTTGGTTTTTGCAAATGTAATTTAAACAAGCACCTTAAAGTTTTCATATTTTTCATTAATTCTTTTATCAAGGCAACTTATTTTATTATTAGAAACGTAAATAAAGGCATATCGTTTGCCCTGTATTAATTAATAAAATTTATGTAATAATTTTTAAATCAATGCACTTATATTTGCCAGCCTTGGCTTAATCTAGTTAGTTTCCCCATGAACGAATTATTTTTAATAATAACGGCATATCTTATTGGCTCCATCCCCACATCAGTATGGGTAAGCAGGTATAATTTCGGAATTGATATCCGCGATTATGGCAGTGGAAATGCCGGTGCTACAAATACTTATCGCGTTCTCGGCGCAAAATGGGGCACAATAGTAATGGTTGGCGATATGTTAAAGGGTGTTATCGCAACATCTTTGTACATTTTAATTCCCTATTACGCCGCCAAGACAAATGATATTGATTTAACCAATTTTATGATTGGCCTTGGATTAGCTGCTGTTGCCGGTCATATATTTCCCATTTGGGCAGGTTTTAGAGGCGGTAAAGGTGTAGCTACATTATTTGGAATGATCCTGGCCATTCAGCCACTTGTTGCTGTTTGCTGTGTGGGTGTATTTCTATTGGTTTTGTATTTAACTAGATTTGTTTCTCTTAGTTCCATTCTTTCAAGTGTAGCTTTTGCAGTATTTATCTTATTTATTTTTAATGATGATGTTACGCTGTATAGAATTTTTTCAGTTGCTGTTGCCCTGATGGTAATACTTACGCATCAAAAAAATATAAACCGTTTACTTAACGGAACAGAAAGTAAAGTGCCGATTTTAAAACACCGCGATCGCCGCCGCAGCAACAGGCAAAAAAGAATACGTTAATCTTTCCCTGTTTTTTAATCAAACTTTTTTATTTATGAAATTAAATGCTGTACTCTTTGTATTTATATTATTTGCTTTTTCATGCACAAGAAATTCCATTACCGGAAGAAGCCAGCTTTCATTGGTTTCAGAAGACCAAATGGAACAATTATCGCTTACGCAATACAAACAATTTCTTTCAGAAAATAAAGTTGTACCTGCAGATAAAACAAATGCTGAAATGGTGAAACGTGTTGGCCAGCGTATTGCAAATGCCATTACACAATATTATCAGCAAAAGGGTTTATCAAACCAACTATCGGGCTACAAGTGGGAGTTTAATTTAGTGGAAAGCAAAGAAGTAAATGCATGGTGTATGCCCGGCGGAAAAGTTGTAGTGTATACAGGAATATTGCCTGTAACCCAAAATGAAAATGCATTGGCTATTGTTTTAGGCCATGAAATTACGCACGCTGTTGCAGGACATGGAAGAGAACGTATGAGCCAGGAAATGTTAGCGCAAGGTTTGCAGGTTGCTGGTAATGTAGCTTTAGGAAACGATACAAAAACAGTAAATATTTTTAATAATGTTTTTGGTCCTACGGCGCAACTTGGTGTGTTGTTACCAAATAGCCGCAACCAGGAATTAGAAGCAGATCATTATGGATTAATATTCGCAGCAATGGCAGGTTACAACCCGGAAGAAGCTATACCATTTTGGACGCGAATGATGAATTTAAGTAAAGGTGGTGCAGAGACGCCTGCGTTTTTAAGCGATCATCCCAGCGATGCTTCACGCATAAAAAAATTAAAAGATATAATGCCTGAAGCACTTACTTATTATAAACCGCAGGCAAAATAATTATTAAAGCGCTGTGTTTTCAGCATTATTTTTATTGTTGATAAATACAGATAGTGGTGCAATAATAAAAGGCAATACAAAACTTCTGTAACGCACGATTGCGCCGGTTAATGTAACCGTATATCCCATCATTAATAAGTTTGAAATGGCAAATGCGAAGCAGCATACAATAAATATTTTCGCAGTTTGAGTAAAATGAAAATTTTTTCGGTTTGAAAAATATTTGTAGCCGGAATAAATAATCAATAAATAAATAAAAATATTCTCTGCAATTGCAGGTAAGTATAAAAAGTTTCCTGTTTGCGTTAAATGCGGCCTTAAAAAAGATATATCAATTGCTGCAGGAAGAAATTGTATAAAGCTGATAGCTGTTGCATTAAGTGGTGGAAGTTTTAATTGTGAATTTCCGCCTAATGCCTTAAACTCATTTTGCTTATTGATAATATAACCAGGAAAATCAATATTATGATTAATAAATCCTGAAGCAAAAAAAGCTATTATAATTAGACCATAAATATTTATTGTTATTAATAATTTTTTATGCGGATAACGATAATACAAAAACCACATAAACAAAGCAGGCACTAACAACAACAAAACAAAATTGCGCAGTGCAAAAAGTAACAATGCGCAAAAAATAAATACTACACTGTTTCTAACAGATAGCTTACTTGCTTTTATCCATTCATTAAAACAAAACATGCATAAAGCAATTGCAGTAAACACCAAACCATCTTTATGTAAGCCGCTGCACCAGAACAAAAAAGAAGGAACACAAAAAACAAAAATGGCTAAAACATATTTATTAGCAGCTATTTTTTCTTTTAGCAAACGATAAAAAGCAATACAGCCAGTAAAGAAAAAAAAGTTGAAAAAGATCACATCAGCATAGTAACTTTTAAAAGTGCAAACATTTATAACTGCCAGTATTTTTATAATTACATTGTCTTTAAGATTATTCCAGTATGACTGATGTGCAATAAATAAATTACCACTTGAATTATAATGATAATAGAAAAGGTCTTTAAAAAATGCTGCCGGATCTTTCAGCAACCAATCAGTTTCGTTTTTTGATAAATTAAAGTATTTCCATGTATCACTGGTTGGCAAATATACAGGCTGGCTGTAAAAAAAACCGTAAATACATCCTGCAAAAATCTTTAAAAAAAATAAACCTATAAGCCAATATTTATTTAATCCGCTGTTTTTAAAAAAAGCAATTTTTGGAATAAAAAAAGAAAAGAAAATAAGATAGATGATAAATATAAAACTGCTCAATGCAATTAATTTTTGAGCAAGTTAAAGGTGTAAAATTGAAACGAAAAAAAACTCCGTACTACATGCGAAGTTTAATATGCGAAAGTTATTGTTTTATTACTTTAAAGGTTTGTTTTCCATTATTACTTGTTGCAACTAAAAAGTAAATTCCATCAGGTAATTCAGAAACAGAAATTGCTTTTGTGCTTACGCCTGCAGGATGATCGTAAATCATTGTTGAAACTTTTCTGCCTGTTTCACTATACACAGAAAGTTCATATGCTACTGACATCGGATTGCTTATTTGCAATGTAATAATATCTTTTACAGGATTACCAATAATATGCATTTGAACGCTTCCGGGATGTTCTATTATTGCACCACTGTTATCGTAACTAGTATATTGCTGACTAAATGCTGAGATAGATAGAAAAACAATGAACGCTACAACAGTATAAATCTTTTTCATGATGATCCATTTTAAGTTTTTAAATACTGTACTACATGTTAACTAATACAAAAGCTTTGCCAGTTAGCTTTTGCATTCAAAAGGTATGTTAATTATGAAAAAAGTTATAAGAATAAAAGGAATAGAAAACATTTAAACTTCAGTCCACTTATCTCTTTCATCAGGCGAGAATTTCCAGGGCGCAAAATTATTTTCAATATTGCTGAACATAGCATTCCATTCTTGTGGCGCATTGCTTTCTTCCATTACTAAAAAGCGGCGTAATTGTACAATTATATCCAGCGGATTTATACTTACAGGGCATTCTTGTACACAAGCCTGGCAAGTTGTGCAGGCACGTAATTCTTCAGGCGTTATATAATCATGTAACAGCGTTTTATTATCATCAACAAAACTTTTATTATGGCTGATATTTTGGCCAACCGCTTCTGCCCTGTCGCGTGTTTTCATCATTATTAATCGCGGGCTTAACACTTTGCCGGTAATGTTTGCGGGGCAAGCTGCTGTACATCTTCCGCATTCGGTGCAAGTGTATGCATCTAATAAATTTTTCCAGCTTAAATCAAAAATATCTTTTGCGCCAAATTTTGTATGTGAAGGCGCTGCTTCTGTTGGTGCCAGTTCAGGTTGCATTGAATACAAAACTTCATTCTGAATTTCAGGCATATTATCCAGTTTCCCTTGCGGTTCAAGACTTGAATAATATGCGTTTGGAAAAGCAAATAAAATATGCAAATGCTTTGAATAAGGAAGGTAATTTAGAAAAGCAAAAATGCCAACAATATGCAGCCACCAGCAGGTTCTTTCCAATAACATTAAACTATGATCGCTAATGTTTATAAACAAAGGATGCAGCCATTGTGAAAAAGCAAAATTACCTGTAAGGTGATTGGCATATTCGCCAAAACCACGTTGCTGTAAAGCTGTGTCTGCAGCATTCATTGTTAGAAAAAAACTCATTAAAAAAATCTCTGTAATAAGAATATAATTAGCATCGCTTTTTGGCCAGCCACTTAATTCTTTGGTGCGAAAACGTTTTATGTATAAAATGTTCCTTCTTATTAAAAAAATAACGCACACAGAAAATACACCAACTGCTAAAAATTCAAACCCGTTTATTAACCACGGATATAAAAACCCAAGCGGTTTCGAAAAAATTCTGTGTGTGCCAAATAAACCATCAATAGCAATTTCAAGCACTTCAATATTTATTATTATAAAACCGGCATAAATTATAAAATGCATTATAGCAACCAAAGGGTTCCTAAACATTTTCTTTTGCCCGAATGCCAGCAAAAAAACATTTTTCCAACGCAGGTTTTTATTGTCGTTAAACGCTTCGTCTCTTCCTAATAAAATATTTTTTCTTACATAACTTATTTTTTTGGCAAACAACCAAACTGCAATAACAGTAAGTAGAATAAATATGATTTGCAAAACAATCTGCATAAATAGTTTTTTTCGTTTCAGTTGTTTGAATGTTTCAGCATTATTTCTAATATAAACTATTGAAACAATGAAACTTTCTAACTTTGAAACTTAGTGTTATGCGAAGATAAAGTTTTGGGTTTACGCCATCTTGTAAAAACGGTTTCTTATTTTTATGATATGGAAAAAAGAACAATTCTTTCCGCAGAAGCTTCTGCTGAAAAATTGCATCGTATGGCGCTCGAAATTGCAGAACAATTAAGTGAAGACAATACTGAATTAATTATTATTGGTATTGAAGGCGCAGGAAAATTTGGTATGCAGGGAACGGGTAAATTAATTGCTGCGAAAGTGGCGCATCATTTAAAAAATTATATTTCGTCATCCATAAAAATAATATCGCTGCATTTGGACAAACACAAGCCTGCAGTAATTACGCTAAGTGAAGAACTAAGCTTTGATGATAAAAATGTTTTGCTTATTGATGACGTTAGTAATTCAGGCAAAACATTAATGTATGCCTTGAAACCTTTCATGCATTTTCATCCAAAAACAATTCAAACATTAGTATTGGTTGAAAGAATGCATAAACAATTTCCTATAAAGCCTGATTATGTTGGATATTCCATTGCTACAGCAGCGGATGATTATGTTCAGGTAGAAGAAAACGATGGCAATATTTCTGCTGTGCTTGTATCGGGAAAATAGTTAGACCTTAACTTTCGTAATTTTACAACAAACAATAATATGGATACTTTAGTAAGAGCTGAAGCGAATGAATTAAATAACAGTTTAATTGATTTTATTAAATCCAATTTTAAAAATAAAAAAATTGCTGTGCATATTTATGAAGATGAAATGGATGAAACTGAATATTTGTTGAGCGACCCGGTTCGCAGAGAAAAGCTTTTAGAGTCTGCTGAAGAAGTAAACGAAAAAAAAGATATGAAAGTTTATTCGATGAATGAATTAAAAACAATGTTTCTTAATGAACCGGAACCATGAGAGATATTGTTATAAAAAAGCAAGCATTTGATGATTTAAAATACTGGTCAGAAATTGATAAGAAACTTTGAAGAAAATTTTTGAATTACTTGAATCAATAAAACAAAATTCGTAAAACAAAATTCGTTTGCAGGAATTGGAAAACCCGAAGCATTAAAAGGAGATTCAAGAGGATTTTGGAGCAGGAGAATAAATGATGAGCATCGTTTAGTTTATACAATTACCAACGAATACATTATCGTAAATTTCTTGCCGTAGCCATTATAAAATTTAAACGCTTACTTATAAAAAATTTTGATGCTCGTATATCTTCTGCTTAATTTTCTATTTTCAAATTATAAAAACAAATAACTATGGATGCTGCCGTAAAATCAAAAATAGATACCTGGCTTAAAGGAAATTATGATGAAGAAACAAAGAACGAAATAAAAAAATTTCAAAGCGAAAACAATGAAGCTGAGCTTACAGAATCTTTTTATAAAAACCTTGAATTTGGCACCGGCGGTTTGCGTGGTTTAATGGGCGTTGGCACCAACCGCGTAAATAAATATACCATTGGTATGGCAACACAAGGCTTTGCAAACTATCTGAAAAAATCATTTCCCGGTGAAGAAATAAAAATGGCAATTGCACACGACAGCCGTAATAACAGCCGTTTTTTTGCTGAAACAACTGCAAACGTTTTTGCAGCAAATGGTATTAAGGTTTTTTTGTTTGAAGCTTTAAGGCCAACACCTGAATTGAGTTTTACGATTCGATATATGAAATTGAATGGCGGTGTAATTAATACGGCATCGCATAATCCAAAAGAATACAATGGTTATAAAGCTTATTGGAACGATGGCGGCCAGCTTGTTCCACCGCATGATAAAAATGTAATTGCAGAAGTTGAAGCTATAAAAAGTGTTGATGATGTTAAGTTCAGCGGTGGTGAAAGCAACATAACCATCATCGGTAAAGAAATGGATGATGCATATATAAATATGGTAAAAGGATTAAGTGTTTATCCTGAAGTTATTGCAAAGCAACATGATCTTAAAATTGTGTACACGCCAATTCACGGATCGGGAATTATGCTTGTTCCAAAAGTTTTATCAGCATTTGGTTTTGATAATGTAACCATTGTTGCGGAACAGGAAAAGCCGGATGGAAATTTTCCAACAGTTGCATATCCAAATCCTGAAGAAAGTGAAACCATGAGCATTGGTTTAAAGAAAGCCAATGAATTGAATGCAGATATTTTATTAGGAACAGATCCTGATGCAGACCGCGTTGGCATCGGCACAAAAAATCATAAAGGCGAATGGGTTTTAATGAACGGAAATCAAACAGCAATTTTGGCCATTGCTTATATGTTAGAAGCGCGCAAAGCAAAAGGCATTGCCCGGCCAAATGACATGGTTATTAAAACAATTGTTACAACAGATTTGATTGACATTATCGCAGAAAGAAATAATGTTGCTTGTTATAATGTGCTCACCGGTTTTAAATGGATCGCAGAATTAATTAAAGAAAAAGAAGGCAAAGAAAATTACATTATCGGTGGTGAAGAAAGTTTTGGTTTAATGGTTGGCGATAAGCTTCGCGATAAAGATGCTGTTTCAGCAGTTGCATTTTTGTGTGAAATGGCAGCTTATGAAAAAGATAAAGGCGTTGCTTTATATGATAAGTTGATTGACCTGTATATTCAATATGGATTTTATTATGAAGAGCTTATCAGCCTTACAAAAAAAGGCATGCGCGGCCAGGAAGAAATTGCTGAAATGATGCAGGCTTACCGCGATAATCCGCCAACGCATATTAATAGCTCGCCTGTGTTGGAATTATTGGATTACGAAACACAACAAGGCAAAAATTTAAAGAGCGGCGAAACATGGGAAATTAATTTGCCAAAGAGCAATGTGCTTCAATTTAAATTAGAAGATGGAACAAAAATTTCTGCGCGTCCAAGCGGAACAGAACCAAAAATAAAATTCTATTTCAGCGTACATACAACTTTAGAAAGTAAAGAAAAATTTGATGAAACTTTAGCTTCACTTAAACAAAAAATACAGGATGTAATTGCTGATATGAAGTTGAAATAATAAGCCCATCCTAAATCCTTCCCGAAGGGAAGGACTTGATGCACTAAAATAATTTTAACAGCTTAAATATATTTATGTTCTTGCCCTTCTCCTTTGGAGAAGGGTTGGGATGAGGTCTATTTAATTAGATTT
>JBDUEO010000123.1:0-8328 GCA_040002335.1 Parafilimonas sp.
ACTGCATTTTTGAATCCTGGTAATTGCCGGTTCCAAAACCAAGCACAGAAAGAAATACACCCGATTGCCTTTCGTTTTCAATCAAAGTTTGCAATGCATCTTCGCTGCTTGTGCCCACATTAAAATCGCCATCTGTGCAAAGTATCACGCGGTTGTTTCCGCCTTTTATAAAATTCTTTTTAGCGGTATTGTATGCAAGCTTAATTCCTTCTCCACCAGCCGTTGATCCGCCTGCATCTAACGCATCAATTGCATCTTTAATTTTTATTTTATCATCACCGCTTGTTGATGGCAGCACCAAACCTGCATTGCCTGCATACACCACCAATGCAACTTTATCCTGCGGACGCAATTGATCAACCAATAATTTTAAAGATGATTTTACGAGTGGCAATTTATCAGGTTCATCCATACTGCCGCTTACATCAATTAAAAAAACAAGATTAGATGCAGGCAGATTTTCAGTTGAAATTTTCTTTCCCTGCAAACCAATTAAAACCAGTTTATGATTTGGATTCCACGGACAAGTTGATATTTCTGTGTTGATGCTGAACGGATCACTATTTTGCGGCTGCGGATAATTATAAGAAAAATAATTGATGAGTTCTTCAATACGCACCGCACCGGCAGGCGGCAATTCACCCTCATTAATAAAACGGCGAACATTGGCATAAGAAGCAGCATCCACATCAATTGAAAAAGTAGAGAGCGGCTTATCATTTGTTTTTAAAAAAGGATTTTCAACAATGTGATCGTAACCTTCTGTATTGAAATCGTTATTATAACGCCATGAATCATCTTCACTGTTTTTATCTTCTTCGTCTTTTACAATTTGAGGTGATGCATATTGAACACTTTTATTTCTACTCACCGAAACTCCCGCAACTTTTGCCTGGAGTTGTGGCGAATAAGCATTTGCAACAGCATCCTGATCAACGGCGCCATAACCAATAACCACAACTTCGTTTAAAGCAGACGATGTTTTTTTCAATATAACATCATAATGATTTGCTGTTGTTATTTGCACTTCTTCCTTTTCATAACCAACAGCAGAAATTTCTAATGATTTTGTTTGATCATCAATTGTAATTGTAAAACTTCCGCTTGCATTTGCAGCAACTGATTTATTTTTTTCTTTTATTTTAATTGTAGCAAACGCAACCTTATTATTATTTTCATCTTTAACAGTTCCTGTAATTATTCTACCTGTTTTTGCGATTAAGGCAAAAGATAAGAGGGCGAGCAAAATGCCCGCAAATAAGATCTTCTTCATAAAATTTATTTATTGATTTGTTATTGAATGATGAGTTTTTCTGTGTACGATTTTTTTGTTTGTTCATTAATCAATCGCAAATAATAAATGCCAGCAGCAATGTTTGATGGCAATTGAATTTGCGTTGTTGCATTTTTCATATCAACATTAATTTCTTCTGTCTGCATTAATGCTGATTGATTATTGAGCAATTGCATTTGATAAGAACCTGTGTTTTTTATTTGGATATGAATGATGCTATTATTAACAATAGGATTTGGATATATTTTAAACATTGCTATTCCTAAAAGTTTTTTCGCGGTTGCATGAAATGTATCAATTGTTTTCACTCGTTGACAAGAACTTATTCCGCCAGCAATTACAACAACATCACCAGTTAATTCCCTGATCATTCTCATCATCACTATTATTATAGAATCTTGCGAAAAATTTATTTTCTGATCGGTTGTTTCAAGCCCAATGGCTGAAGATGTTAGTATAATATCAGTATTGCTTTTTTCTATGATAATAGAAAAATTACCGTCAGCGTCCGCTACAACTGCATTTTCAGTTTCTTTTTGTTTTATTGTTGCAAACGGAACAACTTCATTATTTTCATCTAAAACTTTTCCTTTAATTACAACAAGATTTAAATAACCTGTTGAAATAACTCCGGTTAACGAGCTATTAGATTGTTGAGGTCTGGGAACAGCAACCTTACCAATTAAAATTTGTTTTATTTCTTGTTTTGATGGAACGGTATATGTTGTATCACCAACAACTTTTCTATTCTGCGCATTACTTCTGTCAAACAAAAATAACAGCGGCAATGTGAGCGCCATCCACCAGCTTTTTTTCTTCTTAATTTTTGTTTCAACCAAAGGCCGTTGCAATTGTTCTGCATCAAATCTTCCACATAGTTTTCCCGATTGATTTGAAAGAAAATTTAATATTTGATTATCGCTCATCAAACTAAAATCTACAACCTGTTTGTTGCAGGTTCCGCAAAATTTTCCTTGTTGTGTTGGTGTCATTTTATTCCAGTCCGCGTGGCAAGGCTTTGGAATATATAGGCTGGTTTGTTTTTGCATGTCAGTTGATTTATTACTTAGATGCAGTTTCTTTTTTATTTACATAAGGGAAGAGAAAAAAAATCGAAAAATTGTTACACAAAAAAAACATCGCTTAAGCAAAGCGATGTTTTTAGGAGAGTAATTACTTGTAAGTAATATAATTTGGAAAGCTTTTATTTAGTAAGGAGCATTTGTTTTGAATCAATCATTTTTCCATCAGCATATAATGCATATTGATAAGCGCCGGATGAAAGTGTTGAAGCGTTGATAGTTACTGAACCGTTACCTGAAGAAAGACTGAATTGTTTTAATGCAGCACCATTTTTATCTGTAACAACTATTTTAGCTGATGAATATTTCTGCGGAATTGAATAACTTATTGTTGTTGAATTTGTAAAAGGATTAGGAATATTTTGCTGCAATGATGCAGAAGAAATTATTGCAGCTTGTACATTGCCCGGTGTTGATGAATTATTACCAGCACCAATCATCAATTTTATAGCATCGATTTCTTTTTGCTGATTTTCATATTTTGTTTCCAGATCGTTGTTAGCCTGTTTTAATGAATCATTTTGTTTACTTAATTCCTGTACTGCTTTTACAAGCGGCACTACAAATTCAGCATAGCGTAAACTATATACATCTTTACTGTTCTTTGCAGCATCAACGCCACTGAAATCATAGCTCAAACTTTTTGCGGCTTTCTCAACATCCTGTGCAATAAAACCAGTGTACGTAACCTTTTCTTTTTCTGCCAAAGCTTTACTCATTAAGGCTTTTGCCTGTCCGCTTATTTGTTTATCCTGTGGTTGATCTGCATGTAAAAAATTATCAATTCCTGTTGCATCTAATGTGTAAGTGATTGGCTGCAGCTTATTGATAAAGGCAAGTCCCGGAACATTTTCTTTTATGTTCTTTTTGAAACGGCCATCACTAATGTTGCTCCAGTTTGCATATGCTCTATATGAACCCGTTGCACCATTTCCCATTGTTACCTGGCTTGAACCTGTGCACACTGTGCCTTGTCCTATAGCAATAACGTTATAATAACCTGCACCGCTTACATCTGTATTGGCACCTACAAAAACGTTGTTATAACCGTTGTTATAACTGCGTCCGGCAGCATAACCAATGGATGTATTAAATTGTGAGGCAGTAGTTTGATATAGCGCAAACGAGCCAATAGCCGTATTAAAGCTTTCGTTATTTTCCAAGAGCGCCTGGTAACCTACAGCTGTATTTTGCGCGCCTGATACATTTGATGTTAGCGCATCTGATCCATTGGCGGTATTATTATATCCTGTTTGATTAGAACTGAGCGCTGCATATCCTGTGGCTACATTCTCATCTCCATTAGTATTAGAATAAAGGGCTTCGTAACCATTTGCAGTATTATAATGTCCTCCTATGTTTGAAAATAAGGCATATGCACCCGTTGCTGAGTTTGCGTTGCCTGATGTATTTTGCTTAAGGGCAGCATAGCCGTTTGCCGTATTATAACCTGCGTACGGATTTAAAGAAAGCGCATAAAAACCTACCGCTGTATTTGCCACAGCTCCGGGGTATGAAAGAAATCTTGAATTATTAAAATAGACCGCACTATCGAGGTAAAGATTTCGCCAGGCTTTTACGCTTGAACCTAAATTGTGTTTATTGTTTTTATCAGGTATCAGGCCTTCATTCGCTTGCACAGGTGCTGTAAGATTTGATAAACTAGTATTTGCGCTTTGTGCAGATGTTTTAATATGAACAGCAAATGCAGAAAGGGTAAAAATCAAGTAACAGGATAACTTTTTCATGATAAGAAATTTTAGTGTGATCAGAATTTTATTTGGTAAGAATCATTTGTTTTGAATCAATCATTCTTCCATCAACAAATAATGCATATTGATAAACGCCGGATGAAAGTGTTGAAGCATTGATAGTTACTGAACCGTTACCTGCAGAAAGACTGAATTGCTTTAATGCAGCACCATTTTTATCTGTAACAACTATTTTTGCTGATGAATATTTCTGCGGAATGGAATAGCTTATTGTTGTTGAACTGGTAAAAGGGTTCGGAACATTTTGTAGCAATGATGCAGAAGAAATTATTGCAGCTTGTGCATTACCAGATGTTGATGAATTATTAATAACCTTAATCAAATTTTTTAGATCATTAATCTGTTGCTGAAGGTTATCAATCTTACTATTTTGCTGTTGAATTGCAGAATCTTTTGCATCATTCATTTTACTTAATTCCTGTACAGCCTTAACAAGCGGCACCACAAATTCAGCATAGCGCAATCCATATACATCTTTGCTGTTCTTTGCAGCATCAACACCACTGAAATCATAATTCAAACTCTTTGCTGCTTTTTCAACATCCTGCGCAATAAAACCTGTATAAGTAACTTTTTCTTTTTCTGACAAAGCCTTGCTCATTAAAGCTTTTGCCTGCCCGCTTATTTGTTTATCCTGCGGCTGATCTGCATGTAGAAAATTATCAATTCCGGTTGCATCTAATGTATAAGTAACGGGTTGCAGTTTATTGATAAATACAAGCCCGGGAACGTTTTGTTTTATATTCTTTTTAAAACGGCCATCGCTTATGTTACTCCAGTTGGCATAAGCCCGATATGATCCGGTAGCTCCGTTTCCCATGGTTACCTGGCTTGAACCTGTGCACACTGTGCCTTGCCCTATAGCAATAACGTTATAATAACCTGCACCACTTACATCAGTATTTGCGCCTACAAAAACATTGTTGTAACCATTATCATACGTATGGCCGGCATTAAACCCAACTGCCGTATTATATAGAGAAGCGGTAGTATTATAAAGCGCATTGTAACCAACAGCCGTGTTGGCGGATCCTGTTGTATTGTAATACATGGCGCTTGATCCTTCAGCTAAATTATAGTTTCCGCTTGTATTATAAACCATAGCATATATTCCGTTTGCATTATTATAACTTCCGGTTGTATTGCTAAATAAACTATAATGGCCGGCCGCAGTGTTATCATTTCCTGTGGTATTGGTGAAAAGTGAATAAAACCCGTTTGCTGTATTATAACTGCCGGAAGTATTTAAAAGCAGAGCTGAAGCACCAATAGCTGTATTATATATGCCGGTGCCGGATTGGGAGGCAATAAACCTTGAGCCGCCTAAATAAACAGCACTGTCAAGATAGATATTCTTCCACCTCTTTGTAAATGAACCCAAATTGCGTACACCATCTTTGTCAGGGAACAGGTTTGCATTTATTTTAGTGGGTGCTGCAAGGTTTGATAAACTTGTGTTGGCATTTTGCGCGGATGCTTTATAACCTGCAAAAAAAATAGTGGCGGCAAGAATAGAATAGTAGAGTAACTTTTTCATGATGCGATGTTTTTAGTGTTTTATGAATTTTAATCTTAATTGCAATAGTGCTTTCAACCATAAAACTATAAGTGCATATAACACAAGTCAACCCCTATTAATTATTCGGAAGTAAAAATTGATTTCATGACGGGAATGGAATGAAAAACGGCAGAGAGGATTTGCGAGAAATATGAAAAGAGTTGATGATCGTTTAAGCAGTTCAGCGTTTACAGCTCCGCAAGACGTTGTAAAAATTCTTCTTTTTTTCGGCGTGATACATCTACAGTTGCTCCATCGCTCATTGTAACCGATCCACCTTCGCCTCTTGCATAATTTTTTACGTGATGAAGGTTTATGAGATGGGAATTGTGTACACGCATAAAATCGTAATCATTCAACAGTTCTTCATATTCTTTAAGTGTTTTGGCTACCAGCAATTTGCTTTTGGAGGTAAGAAAAAAATTGGTATAATTTATTTCGGCCTGGCAACGGATAATTTCTTTTACAGGATATACATTTAAACCATTAGAAGTGGGCAACGTAATTTTTTTAAGATCTTTTTGAAAATGCCTGAGGTTATGAAACAGTGCATCAAATTGCTGTGCTGATTGTTTTTTGTTTTGTTTTTGTTGATAATGATTTATTGCATCAGCGAGGTCGTCTTTGCTGAATGGTTTTAGCAGGTAATCCAGTGCAGAAAATTTAATTGCCTGTATAGCATACTTATCATAGCCGGTAGTAAAAATGATTTCAAAATTGATTTCATTTAGTTGTTGAAGCATATTGAAAACAGTGTCGCCTTCCAGTTCAACATCGCTGAAAATAAGATCAGGATTCAGGTTTTCTATCGCTGATTTTGCCTCATCATTGTTCTTGCATACAGCTATCACTTCAAAGTTTTTGAAATGCTGCAGTAACATATCATTCAATATCGTTCTGCTGTGTTCTTCATCCTCAATTATAATTGTTCTTATCATTAGATTAAATTAGAAAGCCAGTTGCAAAGGCAATAGTAACTCAATCCGCATTCCTGCCGGTTTATTATATGCATCTTTCAAATCAAAAATATTTACAGAAGTTTTTACTTTCTTTATTTGATTAATAATATTTAAACGTTCGCTGATAATTTTTCTTCCAAGCGATTTATGCGTTTTGCCTTCAACAGTTTCTGATTCAGGTTGGCTTTGTTTACCGTTATCTTCAATCACACAACAGATCATTTCATTTTCTTTATTCACTTTAATTTTTATTACTCCGCCTGCATTGTTTTGCATACCATGTATAATCGCATTTTCTACAAAAGGTTGTAACAACATTGGTGGAATTAATGTATTTTCTTTATCAATGTCGGCGCTTGTTTCTATACTATATTTAAACTTATGGTTCATACGCAATGCTTCTAACTGCATGTATAATTCAAGTGCGTGCAAATCTTTTTCCAACGGCACTTCCTGTTCGCGTGAATTTTCTAATATCAATCGCATAAGGCTTGCAAATTTTGAAAGATAGGCTGATGCATTGTCTTTGTCATTCTCTATAACATACTTATTTATAGAATGCAGTGAATTGAAAATGAAATGCGGGTTCATTTGAGAACGCAATGCTTTCATTTCAACATCCAATACTTTATTATCAAATTTTATTTTGCGCCTGCGGTTATAAAAATAAATCAATAGGAATGCAAATAAAATTATAACAGCAAAAGCGGTGATAATAATATTCTTTATCAATGTTTGCCGCTTTACTTCTGAAGTTTCCAATGCCTTTTGTTGATTCAATAATTTTATTTGCTGATCTTTTTCTTCAGTAAGCCGTTGTGTTTCCATAGCAGCCAGCTTCTTCTTATTATCATCATTGAAAATTGAATCTTTATACAGCGTATAATTTTTGTGATATACCAGTGCTGATTTATAATTGCCTAATCTTTCTTCTATTTCAGATAAAACCATATAATGATTCATCAACGTCAGCAAATCACTTTCCTGTTTGTCTGATTGAATCGCTTTTAATAAATAATACTGTGAACTATCAAGCATAGTTTTCTTACTGATTTTCATAAACGGAGATATCGTAAATTTTGAAGCGGAGTCTTTTGCAAGTTCAAGATATAACTGTCCTATATATCCATAGTCTGAGCCAATACCATCATTAATATTCAGTTTTGTGTTTATTGATAAAGAACGTTTATAAAAATAATAAGCTGAATCTGCATGGTATAGTTTCATTAAAATATTCCCGCGGTTACCATAAATTCTTCCTAAACCCGGCAGGTCGTTGCTCGCTATAAAAAATGGAATAGCCTTCAGGTCATAAATATTTGCGCTGTCATATTTGCCTTCATCAAGATATACAATGGCGATGTTATCAAGCCCCGAACCAATACCAAATGTATCGTTTGCATCTTTATATATTACCAATGATTTTTTGTAATAATCAATTGCCTTATCATATTGTGATAGATAATAATAGCAAACGCCAATGTTTAGGTAACATACGCCAATATTATATGTAGCATTAATACTTTCAAAAATATTTAATGCTGCAAGTTGCTTTTCAATAGCTTTTGTATAAAAACCGGAACCGGTATAACAATTTGCAATATTTACAAGCGCAGCGCCAATATCTTTTTTACTGTTTATGCTTTTAAAAATATTATATGCT
>JBDUEO010000124.1:0-8254 GCA_040002335.1 Parafilimonas sp.
TCAAGATTCAAACAAATCAAATGAAGCAACGTGAAGGCGAAGCAATGCCTGCGATCGAAAAAAGTGATGCAGTAGTAGTTGACCTGAACACACATAAGAACGGTCACGCAATTGAAAAAGAAAATAACAAAGTGCTGATTAAAAAAAATGAACAATTGCCTAAAAAAGCAAAAGGATTAAGAATTTAAAAAGCAATTATGAATAACAGCGTTTACAAAATCAATAAAGGAATAAATAAGCCGATTGAGTTCAAAGGCTTTAAGGCACAATATATCTGGTACCTCGGTATTGGATTGGTTGCATTGCTTGTGTTGTTCGCTATACTTTATATAATTGGTATAAACACTTATGCATGTCTTGTATTGATATTATTGCTCGGCGCTGCTTTATTTATGCGTGTTTCTAAATTAAGCAACAAGTATGGCGAACATGGTATGATGAAAAAGATGGCATCGCAAAGTGTGCCGCGCGTTATAAAATCTTACTCAAGAAAAATGTTTTTTAAATTCTATAGCTAAATAAAAGGGTTAATAATGGTCAATATATCATTTACAATAAGGCTATACTGCATGTCTTCTGAATACAAGGTGCTGCAATTATTTTCCAAAGCTGAAGCGGCTATAACAGCATCAAAGAGCTGGAAGTCATATTTTTTAATCAATGCTGCTGCTAATAAAAGTGTAGGCTGGGTTACCGGAATTATTTCGCAATCTTTAAACAACTCGGCACACTGGTTCATCAGGTCTGCTTTTCCAAGGGTTAATAAACGGCGGGTAGTATTAAGGTATTCTGAAATTACCTGTGTTGAAATTTTTGGATTGGAAGCCAGAATATTTTCTGCTATTGTTCTTTTTTTGCTGCTGGCATCATGCAGATATATTAAAATGTTTGTATCAACGGCAAAAGATTTAAGCATCATAGCTGTTGGCTTCATCGCGGTTAAATTTAAAGCCAGTCAAATCTACCAGTGTGTTTTTAGTTATTGCTTTGATTCTTTTAACACGGTCTTCAAATGCAAGCCCGGTTTGCATAGCATCTTCACTTACGACTTCAAACGCAATTACTTCTACTGTTTTGCCTACCATTTCTTCAGGAAGACGCATGGTATAAAATGGCCCGGTTGGTTTTATGATCTCACGTAACATACTACTCTTGTTAAGCCTGCAAATTTAATAAAATAAAGAATCAGTGATGGAAAAGAAATTAGAAGAAATATTACCCATATTAGGTGTTGAGCAAGATTGCATTTTGTCTAAACAAGGTGATGTTACTATTGCTTATAAAGCAGAGTTGCCGGAAATATTCAGTATGAATGATCAGGATTATGAAACCTTTCATCAAGCCTGGATTAAGGCAATTAAAATTCTTCCAAAGCATTGTATATTTCATAAGCAGGATTGGTATATCGAAACAAAATATAATCCTTCCTTTAAGGAAGAAGCACAGTTCCTGTCAAGAAGCAGCGAGCGCTACTTTAATGAAAGGCCATATCTCGATCATGACTGCTACATTTTTATTACAAAAAAACCTGGCAACAGAAAAACAGTTACATCAATCATGTCTGGCTTGCTTAGAAAAAGTATTGTTCCGGAACAAAGTATGAACAAACAATTATTGCAAGAGTTCTTTGAAGGTTGCGGCCAGTTTGAAAGAATTTTAAAAGACAGTGGTTTTGTGCAATTATCAAGACTAAAAGAAAATGCATTACAAAGCGTAGAAGATAAAGCTGGTATCATTGAAAAATATTGTTTCCTTCTTGACAATGAAAACGCACCAACTGTAAAAGATATTCAATTTAAAGATGAGTTTAAAATTGGAGATGCACATTGTCAACTATATACTTTAGCCGACATAAACGATTTGCCTGGTTTGTGTGGCTCACGAATCAACTACGACAAGTACTCAACCGATAAAACAAAATTCAGTGTTGCATTCACATCAGTATTAGGCCAGTTGCTGCCATGCAATCACGTGTATAATCAATATATTTTTATTGACGATACTCAAAAAACCATTAAGCAACTTGAAAGCAAAAGGTTAAGGCTTCAATCATTATCTGCATACTCAAGAGAAAATTCAATTGCAAAAGAATCTGTAGATGCATTTTTAAATGAAGCGATTGGTGAACAGAGGCAACCGGTGAAAGCACATTTTAATTTATTGGTTTGGGCTAGTGATAGAGACAGGCTTAAAGAATTAAGAAACATGGTTTCGTCTGCGCTTGCCCAAATGGATGCTACCCCCAAACAGGAAACAACAGGAGCGCCACAAATATGGTGGGCGGGAATGCCCGGCAATGAAGCTGACTTTCCGGTAAATGATACATTCGACACCTTTATAGAACAGGCAGTATGCTTTTTAAATCTTGAAACGAATTACCGTAGTTCCTTAAGCCCTGTAGGTTTAAGGCTTGGAGACCGCTTATCTGGTAAACCTGTTCACGTGGATATAAGCGATGAACCCGTGACAAAAGGGATATGTACCAACAGAAACAAGTTTATCCTCGGCCCTTCAGGAAGCGGTAAGTCCTTTTTCACCAATCACATGGTCCGTTCATATTATGAACAGGGTACACATATTGTACTCGTAGATGTAGGTCATTCCTACAAAGGGCTGTGTGATTTGGTTAAAGGATACTATTTTACTTACAGCGAAACGGATCCTATAAAGTTTAATCCATTTTACATTCCCGATGGTGACGTTCCCGATACGGAGAAGAAAGAAAGTATTAAGACGTTGCTGCTCGCGCTCTGGAAAAAAAGCGATGAGAGTTATAATCGCAGCGAATATGTAGCACTATCCAATGCACTGCAGTTATACTATGATAAATTGAACAAAGACGATTCCTTATTTCCATGCTTTAATACATTTTATGAATTCCTAAGAAACGAATTTGTAAACACTATTGCAGAACACAAGGTTAAAGAAAAGGATTTTGACATCAGCAACTTCTTGTATGTGCTAAGGCCTTATTACAAGGGTGGCGAGTTTGATTACCTGCTAAATGCAAAAGAAAATCTTGATTTACTACAACAGCGGTTTATCGTTTTTGAACTGGATAATATCAAAGATCATCCTATACTTTTTCCTGTAGTAACTATCATCATCATGGAAGTATTCATATCAAAGATGCGCAAGTTAAAAGGCATTCGTAAAATGATATTGATTGAAGAAGCATGGAAAGCGATCGCCAAAGAAGGCATGGCTGAATACATCAAATATTTATTTAAAACGGTAAGAAAGTTTTATGGTGAAGCGGTTGTTGTAACACAGGAAATAGAAGATATAATAAGCTCACCGGTTGTGAAACAGGCAATCATAAATAACAGTGACTGTAAGATTTTATTAGATCAATCAAAGTATCAAAACAAATTCGACCAGATACAGGAATTGCTGGGCTTAACAGAAAAAGAAAAAACATTAATTCTTTCTGTAAATAAAGCAAATGATCCAACGAAAAAATATAAAGAAGTTTTTATAAGCCTCGGCGGTATTCTGTCAAGAGTTTACAGAACTGAAGTATCTCCGGAAGAATATCTCGCGTACACTACAGAAGAAAAGGAAAAAGTAAAAGTGCAGGAATATGCAACGCGTTTTGGCAGTATGGAAAAGGGTATCGCAGCATTAGCAAATGACATGAGAAACTCTGTTACTATTTAAGCAAAAAATAAAATTACGATATGAAAAAAGTACAATTTTTATTCTTTGTTTTTATAGCTGCATTGTTTTCATGCAGCAGTCGTCAGGAAAAGCAAACTGAAAAAATTACTTCATTTATTTCAGGAACCTATGTGCGTGAATTTGCGGGTGAATATTCTGTTGGCAAGGACACGCTGATAATAACCCAGCCATATGAAGGTAACAATTTTTATACTATTCAGAACAGGAGTTCCTATCAAAAAATAAGAGAAAAAAAGTTGCAGCCAATCGAATACAAATCCGAAAACTGGACAGCGATTTTTAATGCACAATCCAATGTTTTACTGGAACAGAAAAAGGGAAAACAAATATTTTTTTCGCTTGAAAAAAACGAATTAATACTTGGAGATAGTCATTTTAAAAAAATTGATTAACTATTAAATAAGCAGTATGAAAAAGAGTAGCGATGGGCGAGCAGTGTTTTTAATTATTGTTTTCAATGTAATAACGTATCAATACACAAACGCGCAAATTCCAATAATAACTACAGCGGTTAAAAAGGTAATAATGGCGATAGACCTCCAGGTGCAACGCTTACAAAACAAAACCATTTGGCTGCAGAATGCGCAAAAAGAAATGGAGAATGTTTTATCACAAACAAAACTTACCGAAATATCAGATTGGGTGCAGAAGCAAAAAGATTTGTATGGTGATTATTTTAACGAGCTGTGGCAGGTTAAAGATGCCATCGGTTATTATCACCGCATTAAAGATATTATGGAAAAGCAGGTGCGCATCGTAAGTGAGTATCAAAGCGCTTATAACCTGTTTAAAGAAGATGAACATTTTTCGCCGGACGAGATTGACTACATGGAAAAAGTTTACAGCGGCATCATCAACGAAAGCCTCAAAAATCTCGACCAGCTTTTTCTGGTTGTTAATTCTTTTACTACGCAGATGGCTGATGAAAAACGATTAGAGATTATTAATGCAGCAGGTGATGCAATGGATGGAAATTACAATGACCTGAAAGCATTTAATAATCAAAACATGATGCTAAGCCTGCAACGCTCAAAGAATTTAAACGATGTAAACACAGTAAAACAATTATATGGACTGCAATAAAAATATAAAAATGAAAAGGATGCTGATGTTTTGTCTGATAATTACTTCAGTCTCTGCAAAATGCCAAACCTGGGATGAATGGTTTAACCAAAAAAAGACAAAGCTGAAATATATCGAACAGCAAATAGCAGCATTTCAGGTATATGCCGTTTATCTAAAACAAGGTTATAAAGTTGTTGGTGAAGGGTGGTCAATGGTTAATGATATTAAACACGGCGATTTTGATTTGCACAACAACTACTTTAATGCACTTACTGAAGTAAATCCTTCAATTAAAAACGATGATAAAGTTGAAAGCATCACTGCTTTACAACTGCTGATAATTGAAACAAGTGACAACACACAAAAATTTGCAACCGATGACAGCTATCTACAAACTGAAGAAAAAGATTATGTAGCTAAGGTCATGAACAACCTTCTTGGAAAATGTGCTGATAATTTAATCGAGCTGCAAATGCTTACGCAAAGCGGTATTGCGTCCTTAAGAGATGATGAAAGAATGCAACGTATAAATGGTATATATACGGACATGCAGGATAAATATGCCTTTGCAAAAAACTTTGAAAGCACTGTTCATGTACTTGCGCTTTCCCGCAGAAAAAATTGTAATGATGTAAGCACTTCAAAATTGTTGTACGAATTAAAATGAACGTTATGAAAAAAATAGTGATGAGTATATTTTTAATTACTGCAGGTTATGCATCGCATGCACAATCATTCGAAATCCAGCAGTTGATGCTGGATGTTGAAAAGCTGGGCCAACTAAAAAGTATATACAGTGATTTGGTCAAAAGCTATGATATACTTTCTGAAGGATATGGTGCCGTTAAAGATATTTCACAAGGCAATTTTGATTTACATAAACTGTTCCTGGATGGTTTATTAAAAGCAAGTCCTGTGGTACAGAAATATCAAAAGATTGCAAATATTATTGATTGCCAGCTACAGATTATTTCTGAATATGGCACAGCATATAACCGCTTTAAATCGGACGAAAATTTCTCTCCTGATGAAATTTTATATATCGCTAAAGTGTATAACAATCTCATAAATGAAAGTATCAAAGGTCTCAGCGACCTAACAACTGTTATCACAGATAATACGATGCGGGCATCTGATGATGAGCGGCTTAATGTTATAGATGGGCTTGATGCAGAAATGCAGGACAGGCTGAGTTTTTTGCGAAATTTTAATAACAATACTACAATACTTGCATTACAAAGAGCAAGAGAAAAAAATGATGTAAACACCATAAGAAATATTTACGGCGTAAAAAAATAATAAACCATATAGTGTATGAATGTAAGTGTGAAGGCTGCTGTAATAGCAGCAACAGGAATGGTTTTGCCTGTATGTATATATGCGCAGGGCGGTGGCCTTGGTGATGACATTAAAGGGATGCAAACAACGCTTGATGCGTTGTATGAGCAGATGATACCGTTATGCAGCCAATTGATTGGTGTTGGCCGGGGCATTGCAGGCTTTGCCGCAACATGGTATATCGCTTATCGTGTTTGGCGGCATCTTGCCAATGCTGAGCCAATTGATTTTTATCCTTTGCTCAGGCCGTTTGCTATCGCTATTGCCATACTGTTATTTCCGGCGGTGATCTCATTAATCAATGGTGTAATGCAACCTACAGTTACCGGGACTGCAGCTATGGTTGAGGGATCAAACAAAGCCATTGAAACCTTACTGGTGCAAAAAGAAGACGCGATTAAAACAACTGATGCCTGGCAGATGTATGTGGGCGCAGATGGTACAGGCGATAGAGATAGGTGGTATAAATATACGCATCCTGATGATCCCAATGGCAGCGATGAAGGCATGTTTGAAGGCGTAGGCAATGATATAAAATTTGCGATGGCAAAGGCTTCCTACAACTTCAAGAATTCTATTAAAGAATGGATGTCTCAGGTATTGGAAATTTTATTCCAGGCTGCTGCGCTTTGTATAAACACGATACGAACTTTTTACATGATCGTTTTGGCTATACTTGGCCCGCTGGTATTTGGTCTTGCTGTGTTTGATGGTTTTCAGCACACGCTTACTGTATGGCTCGCAAGGTATATCAACATCTTTTTATGGCTGCCGGTAGCAAACATCTTCGGTGCTATTATAGGCAAAATACAGGAATTGATGTTGCAACTTGATATAAGCCAGATCAATGAATCAGGCGACACATTTTTCAGCAGCACAGATGTGGCTTACCTCATCTTCATGATCATTGGAATCGTTGGCTACTTCACCGTTCCTTCTGTTGCTAATTACATCGTTCATGCCGGCGGTGGCAACACGCTGTTATATAAAGTTACCAGCGTGTTTGGTAATAGTTCAAAAACTATGGTCAGCGCTGTTTCCTCCGGTACGGGTATGGTAGCAGATGCTTTTGGAAATGGTGCAGAAAGGATACAGAGCAGCATGTCAAATTATGGAACAAGCGCAGATTATTTTAAAGACGGAAATAATAATAATAAAGGCAACAACTATCAACATGATAAACTATCAGGAAAATAAATAAAACAAAAAAGCATGTTTCAGCAATTTAAAAATATTGATACGGCATTCAGGTTCGTAAGAGGTTTTTGCGTTTTAATTGTGGCAGCAAGTTTTACGTTAAGCTGTTTTGCCATTTATAAAGCCTACCAGGTAATGCAGGACAGTAAAGAAAGAATGTACATACTTGCTAACGGTAAAATATTAGAAGCGGTTGCCGGTGAAAGAAAGGAAAATATTCCGGTTGAAGCAAGAGATCACATAAAAACTTTTCATCAATATTTTTTCACGCTTGACCCGGATGATAAAGTAATACAGACAAACATTACAAAGGCATTATACCTCGCTGATGGTTCGGCTAAAAGAACGTATGACAACTTTAAAGAGAACGGCTATTATGCTAACATCATTGCAGGGAACATCAGTCAAACTATATCTGTCGACAGTATACAGGTAAACACCAATGAATACCCCTTATACTGGCGCTGTTATGCAACAGAAAAAATCATCCGCTCAACAAGTATCGTGACACGCGATTTAATTACTGAAGGGTATTTAAGGAGTGTATCGCGGTCTGATAACAACCCGCATGGCTTTCTTATTGAAAGATGGAACACGATCGAAAACAAAGATTTAAAAGTGGAAAGGCGATAATATTTATATACCTGATAAAAATTAATACACGAATAAATATGGTATTCAATAAAAATAATCAAAAGCAAAGGAATGAGGAGGCCGATAAAGAGCCTTTAGCCATCTTAAACAAATGGAACTCATTTAAAAGAAAGCTTGCAGACGGGCTACAGCAAAGATTTCAATTGTTGTCCTCACAAACAAAAAAATATACACTCATTCTGTTTTGCATTTTGTTTGGCGGGAGCAGCTTAGCTATTATTATTCATTCTGTCACAACAAAAACAGATGCTCTTAAGATTATAGATATTACAAAACCCGCACGGGTAAATGAAGACAATCAGGCAACGCTTCAATCAGA
>JBDUEO010000125.1:0-8151 GCA_040002335.1 Parafilimonas sp.
TTTCAAACCAAATATTATTAATGCAAAAGATTCAGTTATTAACGCTGCTGATTATAATTTAGGCAGAAACAATTATGCTTATTTTGATAAAGACACGGGCAATTATTATATTTCAACAGGAGGCAGAAATGCAGGCAACAAAGGTTACACTTATAGAAATGATGGCGTGGATATTTATAAAGATTCCTCGCATTACGAAAGCTATTATGTTGGCAGTATTGAAGACAGTGAATGGATGCAATACACCATTAATGTTACAAAAACCGGTACGTACAAATTAAAATTAAATGTAGCAGCAGAAAGTGCCGGCAGCGTTTCTATTCAAAAAGATGATAAAGATTTATTTACGAAAACTGGAATTTTGCCAACAGGTTCACTTAAAAACTGGCAAACACAAACTATTGGAGATATTCAGTTAAATGCCGGCAAACATGTTATTAAAGTGTACTTTAATACCGGTGGGTTTAATTTAAAACAACTCATCTTTTCAGTTGAAAAATAAAAAATTTCAGGTAACAGAAAATTTTTTAAACAAAAACACGTTATTGCTCTAATATTGTTGTAGTAAAAATCTAATTGTCCTTTATCTTATGCAAAAAACTCTTGACAGAATTGTGTCTGGATGGAATAAACTTGTTGGTTGTGAAGAGTCTTTCTCAATGGAGAACCGTTTGTACAATGTTGTTTGTGTACTTACAATAGCAATTCTCTTTATTTTCTTAGGTAATTCTTTAATGCTTCATTTATGGCAAAGTGCTGTTATTGCAGCAGCGGTTATGTTGCTTCAGTTTGTATTTTTCTATTTCTCACGTTTTAAAAAACGGTTTAATAAAAGCATCATTCTTAATGCTATCGTTGGTTACGTGGCTTTGTATTTCAACTTTTTTGTAAACTCGGGCAGCAATGGGCCTACGCTGTTTGTTTTCTTTTTAACCTTTCACCTGCTTATTGCCATTACGCCCAATAAAATGCATATAGTTTGGATTGCTTTGCACATCGCTAGTATTTGCGTGCTGCTCTCATTAGAAAGATTGCATCCAAAGTTCATTATACATAACTATGCTACTGTTAACGACAGAATTGTGGATATTGTTTCTACTTATGTAGTTAGCCTTTTGTTTACTTACTTTATTGTACGGCATTTAAGAAATTACCTGAACCGGCAAAAAAGAGAAACAGAAGCATCAGCTTTAAAATTGAAAGCAATGTTTGAAAGCTCTGACAGTTGCCAGATATTTCTTGACAGGAAAATGCAGGTATTGTATTTTAACAGAGGTTCTGCTGAATTTTTTAACCGCATGTATCAAAAGGAAATAATTATGGGAATGAGCATGCAGCAAGTTATAAACCCTGCCTACTTCTGCGATTTTGAAAAAAACTTTACACAAGCTTTACATGGCATATCCACGCAGGAAGACCGTTTATTAAAATATTATGAAACTGAAAATATTTGGTGGCATATTTCATATACACCTGTTATTGATGATATGAAAAATACCATTGGCGTTTCTTTTGTAGCATCAGACATAACAGAAATAAAAATGCAGCAGGAAAATATTCGCCGCAAAAATGAATCGCTGATGAAGATCGCCCACATACAAGCGCACGAAACGCGTACACCTGTAGTAAATATTTTGGGAATTATGGAATTGATAAAAAGTGAAGGGTACGAAAATGCTTATAAATATCTTCCATTAATGGAAGTTGCCGTTTTAAATCTTGATGAAAAAATAAAAGAAATTGTTGGTCAGACAAATGAAGCAAGAAAAAACTCAGTCGCTATTGCTAATCTGTTATAAACCATCTGAATTTTATTACAATTAAAACTTTATCGTTTTTCCCTGCTGCGAAAATATTAAAGTAAGATGCATATTATTTTGTTGATGCAGTTCTTTTTTTATCAGCGCTTCATTGTTCCCTAAGGTTTTATATGCGCAATAACTAAAGGCACTTTTGCAAGATTTGATGCGCCGCTAATAGCTGAAAGCTTTTGCATTACCTTAAACTATATTGAAATGTTTGTGCAATTAAACAGTTGCTGCATACAACTGTAATTGATAAGCAAAGTGTTTTTAATAATTTATCAAACTGGTTTCTCAAATTTTATTTTTTGTAAAAATATTTATTATTCAAATGCATAATTTTTATTCGCTTCGCAAACTTTTTACCGGGTTTGCCATTGCCGCTTTGCCTGAACGAATGCATATAATTAGCAATGCAGTTGTTATCATTATTAAACCGCTTAATAAAAATATCCACCAGCTTAATTCTGTATGATAGGCGAAATTTTGTAGCCAACTATTCATTGCCCACCATGCAATGGGAATAGCAATTATAAATGCAATGGCAAGCAGTTTTACAAAATCAATTGATAATAAAGTGATGATCTGTTTTACAGAAGCGCCAAGAATTTTTCGCACACCAATTTCTTTAACACGGTTATTCGTCATAAAAATTACAAGCCCTAATAAACCAAGGCAACTAATTAAAATGGCAATACCTGCAGACCATGTTAGTAATGTTGAAAGCTGCTGATCTTCTTTATAAAAATCGCTGATCTTTTTATCTAAGAATGAATAATCAAAATCAGCATCAGGATAAATATTTTTCCATGCTGCTCCCATTTTTTTTATAGCACTGTTCCATGTTGCAGCATTTGGCTGCAACGCGACATGCATTACATATCCATTTTTCGGTTGCGCATAATATATTAGCGGACGAATTGCAGATCTCACAGAAGCAAGATTGAAATCTTTCATTACACCAACAATGGGCATTTGCGAACTTCCAAAAGTTACAAAATGATTTATAGCTTCAGCCGGGTTTTTAAAGCCCAATTGTTTTGCCAATGTTTCGTTTATCAATAATTCATTGGCTGTATCAGACGTTACAATATTTCTTCCGGCAATAAGCTTTATGTTATATACATTTAAAAAAGCTGTATCGCCATTTCGTACATCAACATCCATTTTTACATCTTTTCCTTTTTCTTTAAAAGATATATTGCTGCTCATTGAACCGCTAAACGCCGGCGACTGGTTGCCCAGGCTTACTTCCTGCACTTCGGGCATTTTACTTATTTCATCTTTTAAAATAAATTTTTTATTGTCAGGATGAAAGAAATCATAAGGCACATAAAAGTTGATGATGGCATCTTTACGAAAGCCCATATCTTTTTGTAAGGAATAATGAATTTGCTTATCAACTATCATCATTCCAATTATAAAAACCTGCGCTATTACAAACTGGAAAACAATTAAAGTTTTGCGCAATAATGCACTGCGTGAACTGCCGGAACTATTTACCACGCTATTCTTCAAAACCAATACAGGCTTGAATTTGGTAAGAATAAATGCAGGGTATAAACCTGCGGCAATACTTACAACAAATATTAATGCGATAAGAAAAATCCATACCAATGGCTGGCTAAATAAATAATTGAATTGTAAACCATCTGGCAAAAACCCTGTAAATGCTTTTAATAATAAGGGCGTAATTATAATTGATACAATTGCCGTAAAAAAAGTAAGCAAAAATGTTTCTGATAAAAACTGCCATACCAACTGGCTTTTTTTGCTGCCTAATGTTTTGCGTATGCCGATTTCTTTTGCTCTTTCTGCTGCATGTGCGGTAGATAAATTAATGAAATTGATGGCGCCAAGTAACAATAGAAATACTGCCAGTAATATTAAATTAGTAATGGTTGATTTGTTTACGCTTCCACCATAATCAATGTTTGTATGCACATCACTTAAAGCCTGCAAGCGATGAATGGCTTTCGCATCATCCGGATCTGTATCATGTTGTTTAAAAACTACCGCAAGTTGTTTATTAATATTTGATACATTATTGCCGGGCAAAAGTTTTACGACTAACTGTGTGTTGGAGTTAGTGCTGTTCCATTGATCCCAGTTATAAATGGGTTTTAAATTACTGGTTGCAATAGTTGATAAAGAAATAAATGATTTGTATTCAAAGTCGCTGTTTGCTTTTAAATCTTTTATAATACCTGTAATAGTTGTGCGAATTGAATCACTGAATATTACTGTTCTGCCAATTATTTTTTCAGGTAATATGTTGGGAAAATATTCTTTTGCACGGCTCTCGCTTAATACAATATTATAAGGATTTTGTAAAGATGATTTTGCATTGCCTGCAATCCATTGATGTGGAAAAACGCTGAAGTAATTTCCATTTGTAAAAACAATTTTATCCTGTTGTTTAAAAATTTGTTCCGCTTTATTATTGCCTTGCGGTATAGAAACTTTTGTATTCCAGTCGTTATATTCAAACAACGGAGCAACTGTTTCAATGCCCGTAACATTTTGCTGAACTGCTTCATGGAAAGGCGCAGGAATGCCCTGGCTTTTCCACTCGCCATCCGTTACAACACGGTAAATTCTTTCATTGTTTGGTTCATATTTATCAAAGCTGAAATCGTATTCAACCATCATAAAAATAATAAGCGCAGCACTTATACCGATAGATAGTCCCAATACATTTATAAACGTAGTGAGTTTGTTCTTTCTAAAATTTCTAAAAGCAGTTTTGAAATAATTTTTAAACATAAACTTTGATTTCTGATGTATGATTTATTGATGGCTGATTTACATTTTCAAATTTTCAAATTGGCTAATTTTCAAATTGATTTATTCTGTTCTCAAACTTTTTACCGGGTTTGCAATCGCTGCTTTTATTGCTTTGTAGCCAACCGTTATCCATGCAATAACAATGGACGCAATTGCTGCCACAATAAAAAATGAAATACTTAATGGCACACGATAAACAAAATTATTAAGCCAGTTGCTCATTGCATACCATGCAACAGGTGCCGCAATAAAAAATGATATAATAGTAAGAAATGTAAACTCTTTCGAGAACATATAAATAATGCTGCTTACAGAAGCGCCAAGCACTTTACGTATGCCTACTTCTTTTGTTTTTTGAATAGTCATAAACGAGATCAAACCATATAAACCAAGACAAGAAATAAATATGGCAAGCCCTGCAAAAATTTTATACAAAACAGATAAGTGTTCTTCCTCGTCATAAAAATGTGCAATGGTTTCATCCAGGAAATCTGCTGAATAAGTGTAATCAGGATAAAATTCGTTCCATGTTTTTTCTATAGCTGCTTTTGTTGCACCGATATTTGATGAATGAAGTTTAATAGCAGTTTCACCATAATTTGTTTTATCAGTTGTTAGCACAATTGGTTTTATTTCACTGCGCAAAGAATGGTCTTTAAAATCTTTTACTACTCCAACTACGGGCAGCCATTTACCACTTAATTGTATGTCTTTGCCAAGTATATCTTTTGGGTTTGATATATGCAACATTTTCAGCAGCGTTTCATTTACCACTAATTCCCGCGCTGTATCACTTTCTGAATATGTGCGCCCCGCTATCAGTTGCAATCCGAATGTTTTTATATAATCTGCATCGCCAAACTTTAAGTGTATCTGGAAATCTTTATTAGCTCCGTGATCAAAAGCAAAACCCGTTGACCAGTTATTATCAGAAGATGGCGCATCATTGGTTAAAGAAACAGATTGCACACCGTTTAGCGTAAGCAGTTTTTGTTTAAAAGCATTTAAACGTGCAAGTGCAGTGCTGTCTGTACTTTGGCTTAACATCAACACAGCATCTTTATTAAAACCAAGATCTGCATGTTGCACAAAATTCATTTGGCTAACTGCAATGATGGTTGCGATAATTAAAACCTGGCTTATGGCAAATTGTATTACCACCAATGACCTTCGTAATGAAATTCCTTTGGCAGAAACATTTGCTTTTTTATTTTTTAATACCGTTAATGGATTGAAGCGCGACATGATAAGTGATGGATAAGTGCCTGCTAAAAATGTAACAGCAATTGCAATGGCTGCAAGTATTAATACAGATGGGACAGTGAATAACGATAACGGTTCGGGTATGGAAGCAACATGTTTTGTATATGGCAATGCAATGTATGCCATCAATATTCCTATCAATAATGCTATAAAAACAATCATTCCTGTTTCACCCATTAACTGATAAAATAATTGACTGCGGCTGCTGCCAACTACTTTGCGAATGCCCACTTCTTTCGACCTGTTAACTGCCTGCGCTGTTGAGAGATTTATAAAGTTGATGCAAGCCATCAGCAAAATAAAAATACCAATGAGTGACAATGTCCATAATGTTGATTTGCTTGTTACATGCGAATTAAAATTGCTGAAACGTGTATCATAATGCAGGTCTTTTAAAGGCTCTAAAAAATTTATAGTTTTTGAAATACCTTGTGTATAATGTTCTTTACTAAAAGTTGCTAATTGTTTATTTATGGTTGATCCATTTACATGCGAAGGAAACAATGCATACACCTGCACATTGCTTGATATGCTTCCCCATGCATCATTATAACCATATTGCGGATTGCTCTTAAATGTTTCATAAGATATAAGCACGCTTAAAGGAAAATCAGAATTTGCCGGTGGATTTGCAATAATGCCTGAAACTTTTAATGTAATATCATTATCCAGCCTTATTGTTTTACCAACTGCGTGCTGCGCATTTCCAAAATATTTTTCTGCGGTTGATTTGCTTAATACAACTGTATTTGGTTCACTTAATGAAGCTGCATTTCCATCGAGCCATTTGTATTGAAACACATTAAAGAATTGCTGCTCGCAAAAAAATATGCCTGTTTGTTCAACAAACTTTTTATTGTTGTCAACTGTAACCTGGCTTCCAAATGTTGAAACGATGCCACTGAATTTTATCTGCGGAAAACTTGTACGCAACGCAGCCAGAGCAGGCGCGGCAGTTCCATCGTTGTAAGTAATTCCATCTGCATATTTATTCTGCGTTACAACACGATAAATATGGTTATAATCCTTTTGAAAAGAATCGTAGCCCAATTCATATTCAACAATAATAAAAAGTAATAAACTGGCTGCAATACCAATGGCAAGGCCAACAATATTTATAAAAGAAAACGCTTTGTTTTTTCTTATGTTTCGCCATGCAGTTTTTAAATAATTTTTAAACATAAGCTTTGATTTTTGATGTATGATTTTTGAATGTCTGCTTTATCTATTCACGATTGACTTTGCACATTTCACGTTTTTATTCCGCCCTCAAACTTTTTACAGGGTTTGCTATCGCTGCTTTTATTGCCTGGAAGCTTACTGTTATTAATGCAATCAGTAATGCCGCAATTGCTGCAAATAAAAATACCCACCAATGTATACTAATGCGATAAGCAAATGACTGAAGCCACTTGTTCATTGCAAACCATGCAACGGGAAATGCAATAATGGCGGCAATTATAACAAGTTTTATAAAATCTTTTGATAGTAACGTAACAATTGAAGTAACATCAGCGCCTAATACTTTTCTTACACCAATTTCTTTTACGCGCTGCGAAATGGCAAATGCAGAAAGGCCAAACAAACCTAAACATGCGATAAAGATTGCAATAAAGGCAAAGGTTGTAAATATGGTTTCCTGTTTTTGTTCAGCATCATACAGATCTGCAAAATGTTCATCAAGAAATGTATATTGATAAGGGGTTTCGGGAAGATATTTTTGCCATGTATTTTTAACGGTTGCTAATGCACCGGAAATATTACCGCTGCCAATCTTTATTGAAATATCGTTATACGAACTTTGATTGGGCAGCGTTGCCGGCATGATAAAAACAAGCGGCGCAATTTGCTGATGTAATGATTCAAAATGAAAATCTTTCATCACACCTATAATATGTCCTGAAGTGCCACTATACTTGAAGTTTTTTCCAACAGCTTGCAGTGCAGATTTCCACCCGATAACTTTTACTGCTGCTTCGTTAATTATAAAGTTTGCAGTATCTGTTGCATAATCGCGCGAAAAATTTCTTCCTGCACTTATCTTAATACCATAAGTTGGTATAAAACCATAATCAGTTGCAACATCCCTTATGTCTGCTTTTACCGGTACCATAGAATCTGAACCGGAAACTGAAGCGCCACTGTAATCTAACAATCTTCCGGTAGGTATTCTTGATGATCGCCCAATGGGCGATCATGGAGCTTAATAAATTTTCGCCTTCCGTTTTCAAACTATCGGGTAGTTGCAGCATTATGTCAGCATTCTCTTCAGGCTCCATGCCGCAA
This sequence comes from Parafilimonas sp., assembly GCA_040002335.1. Lineage (GTDB taxonomy): Bacteria > Bacteroidota > Bacteroidia > Chitinophagales > Chitinophagaceae > Parafilimonas. Next base: position 8,139 of record JBDUEO010000125.1, read on the forward strand.
AGGACTTTAGGCA
>JBDUEO010000126.1:0-8112 GCA_040002335.1 Parafilimonas sp.
GGCCGCAACCAAAACTAACTGCTTATGAGAAAATTGACTACTTGCTAATTGTAGTTTAATATATTCAAACTCAATGCCAGAAAATTACTTTCTAATGTTAAATGAAATTTTGTTTCTGAAATCATTGATTTATTGTTTAATTAATAGAAGACAAATATCGTAAAAAGTTTAAAAAGTCAAAAGTTAAAGTTGATTTTTATGCTGTATAAAGATAAGCTAAAATGCAAAAGAAAATCGTTTTAAAATTACTTCCGCACCAATCCGAAAATAATACTGAAATCAGTAATTTCATCAGTACACAACTGTCTATTTTACCAGGTGCTTTAACTGGTTTCCGCATCATTAAAAAAAGTATTGATGCAAGAAGTAAACAACCTTATATACACCTTACTGTTACTGCATTTATTAATGAGCCCTATAACAAATACAATCTTACTAAAACTGTTTTTAAAGATGTTCATCCCTCAACAAAAAAGGTTTTAATTATTGGCGCCGGACCTGCTGGTTTATTTGCAGCGCTTACGTTTTTACAACATGGTATTAAACCGGTAATTCTTGAAAGAGGTAAAGATGTAAGAGCAAGAAGAAGAGACCTTGCTGTATTAAATAAACAAGGCATTATAAATACAGAAAGCAACTATTGTTTTGGAGAAGGTGGCGCAGGCACGTACAGCGATGGTAAATTATATACGCGCAGTAATAAAAGAGGAAATATCCAGAACATAATAAACCTGTTCGTTCAGTTTGGCGCCGAAGAAAAAATTATGTACGATGCGCATCCGCATATCGGCACCAATAAACTTCCGCAGATTATTACTGCAATGCGAAAACAAATAGAAGATTGCGGAGGCGAAATTTTATTTAATAAAAAGTTGATTGATTTTAAAATAAACAATAATAAAATTCAATCCATCATCACAAGCGATGGCGATAGTTTTAATGCTGATGCAATTGTATTGGCAACAGGCCATTCTGCAAGAGATATTTTTTTGTTATTGCATGAAAAAAATATTTCGATTGAGCAAAAGCCGTTTGCACTTGGTGTAAGAATAGAACATCCGCAATCAGTTATTGATGCCATTCAATATCATTGCGCAGTGCGTGATAAATATTTACCACCAGCTTCTTATAATGTGGTTGAGCAGGTTAATAATAAAGGTGTATTTAGTTTTTGTATGTGCCCCGGCGGCATTATTGCGCCTGCATCAACAGCAAATAACGAATTGGTTGTAAACGGATGGAGCCCAAGCAAAAGAAATAATGCTTTTGCCAACAGTGGTATTGTTGTTGAAATTGAAAACCGTGATTTGCATAATTATAAAAATTATGAGCAACAGCAATCCAATATTCCAGATGCATTATTAGGTATGTATTTTCAACAATCAGTTGAAAGAAAAGCTTACGTGGCCGGCGGTGGCAATTTTGTTGCGCCGGCGCAGCGCATGGCAGATTTTGTAAACAATAAAATTTCATCTTCGTTACCAGCAAGCAGTTATTTGCCTGGTATAAATAGTGTTGATTTAAAAACGGTGTTGCCATCATTTATTCATACAGCTCTACAAACGGCGTTTAAAGATTTTGGTAAAAAGATGCGCGGATATTTTACAAATGATGCTGTAGTTGTTGCTACAGAAAGCCGAACATCTTCACCGGTTCGCATTCCGCGCAACGATAAAACTTTGCATCACCCGCAACTTGAAAATTTGTATCCGTGTGGTGAAGGTGCCGGTTATGCCGGCGGCATTGTAAGCGCTGCGATGGATGGTGAAAGGGTTGCTTTAATAATTATTGAAAATATAAAGGCAAATACTTAGCTCAATATCATACGCATTGTTGCCATGAAAATATACTGTACAAGTGAGTGACACAACCGTGATGCCATGAAACTCAACTGATGGTTACCAACAAATTTACATTTACATTTGCCGCGCAAATAAATTACAAATGAACATTCTTGAACTGCATCATCTTAAAAAATATTTTGCTACGCAAAAAGCTGTTGATGATATAAGTTTTGATATTCAGCAGGGAAGTATTTTTGGTTTACTTGGCCCAAACGGTGCCGGTAAAACAACTTTATTGCGCATGATTACCGGCATATTTTATCCTGATGAAGGCGAAGTGATTTTAGATGGAAAAAAGTTTGATCCGCTTAATGATATTATCAAGATTGGTTACATGCCCGAAGAGCGTGGTTTGTATAAAAAAATGAAAATTGGCGAGCAGGCAATTTACCTGGCGCAATTAAAAGGCTTAAGCAGAAGTGTTGCGGTTGAAAAAATAAAATTCTGGTTTCAGCGGCTTGAAATGCAAAGTTGGTGGAACAAAAAAGTTGAAGATCTTAGTAAAGGCATGAGCCAGAAATTACAGTTTGTAATTACTGTTTTGCATGAACCAAAGCTTATTATTCTTGATGAGCCGTTCAGCGGCCTCGATCCTGTAAATGCAAATCTTATTAAAGATGAAATTTATGGTTTGGCGCAAAGAGGCAGTACTATTATTTTCAGCACGCACAGAATGGAACAGGTAGAAGAAATATGCGATCATATTGTGCTGGTAAATCTTGGAAAGAAAATTTTAGATGGTTCTGTGCAACAGGTGAAAAATGAGTTTAAGCAAAATGTTTTCAGCATTCAGTTAAGCGGTATTCCATCAGCTATTTCAAATGAGGCTTTTGAAATTGTTGATGAGAAAGCTAATAAGCTGACTGTAAAAATTAAAGAAGGTTTTACCAGTAATAATGTCTTGAAATATTTTATTGATCAGCAAATAAATGTTGAAGGGTTTAATGAAATTCTTCCTTCGCTTAACGATATTTTCATCAGTTTGGTGGAAGGCACAAAAGCTACTACACGATCTTTTCAAAAAGTCTAAGTATAAAAGTCATGAATAAGATTTTATTAATTGCGCGCCGTGAATTTTTAACGCGTGTTCAGAAAAAAACATTTTTAATTACTACCATATTATTGCCATTATTATTTTTTGGTTTTTATGCGTTGATGATCTATTTCTCCGTAAGCAGCGATGAAAAATATAATATTGCTGTTGCAGATGTAGCCAATATTTTTAAAGGAAAAATAGAAGGCGATGAGAACATAAATTTTCAGTTTGTAAAAAATGAAACTGCGCAAACATTAAAACAGCAGGTTGAAAATGGAAAATACAACGGCTATGCAATAATACCTGATACCACTAATATTTTAAATCAAACAAATGTTTCTGTTGTTACAGAAAAATCTGTTGGCTTAATGTCAAGAGGTAAAATTGAAGACAAAATAAATGCAGCGATTGAACAACAACGGTTACTGAAATTTAATATTTCCAGCACACAATTAGACAGCGCAAAAAAAGAAGGCGATATTCAATTTTCTACTATTGGAGGAAAGAGCGATTCTGGCGAGCAGGCCGACATCAGTTATGCCATTGGTTATGTATCGGGGTTTCTTATTTATATCGTTCTTTTTATTTACGGCGCTATGGTTATGCGTGGCGTAATGGAAGAAAAAGTAAGCCGCATTGCCGAAGTAATTATAAGCAGTGTAAAACCGTTTCAGTTAATGATGGGAAAAATTTTTGGTATTGGCGCAGTAGGTTTGATGCAGTTTATTATCTGGATAATTCTTATGGTAGGCCTTAACTTTTTATTGCCTGTTATTTTCCCGCATCTTGCTGCACAAATGCACAGCTCAAATGCGCAGAACCAAACCATGCAGGCCGCAGAAACAATAAAAAATACAGGGTTAATCAATAATATTAGCGGCATCAATTTTCCACTAATCATCTTTTGTTTTATATTTTATTTTATCGGTGGCTATCTTTTATATTCAGCATTATTTGCGTGTGTTGGCAGTGCGGTAAACGAAGATCCGCAGGATGCACAAAGCCTTATGCTTCCTATTACAATGCCTATTATTTTTGGTATCGTAATTATGACCAAAGCCGTAAACGAACCTACAAGTGGCCTCGCCGTATTTGGCAGTTTGTTCCCATTATTTTCTCCCATTGTTATGATGGCGCGCATATCGCACGGCGTTGGCGATGTGGTACCACTTTGGCAATTGCTCACAAGTATGGCGTTACTTATACTTGGCTTTATCGGTACCACATGGTTTGCCGCAAAAGTGTACCGCACAGGTATATTAATGTACGGCAAAAAACCATCGTGGAAAGAAATGTGGAAGTGGGCATTCCGGCGTTCTTAGTTAATTTTGTGGCTGTCATCAACCTGAATACATCATCTGCAGCTCTTGCTATTCGTTACAAATACGAAGCATTCATCTGGGTAAATAAATAATAAATATACCCGGGATAAGTCCTCGCTATAATACGTTTCGCTGCGGGCTTTCCGCTTCTATCTGTCTGCTCATCATCAGTTGATAATCTATATCAGCAAAAAATATTGCTATAATTTTTTTATGTTTACGCTTTAATTATTAAATATGGAAAATAATTATTCGCGTCGTCAATTTGTAAAAGATGTTACTGCTTCCGGCATTGCCATTTCAGCTATTCATGCACCATTGCATTTGTTTGCTTCGCCAAAAAAAGATGTTGTAAAAATTGGGATGATTGGCACAGGTTTACGCGGGCAATCGCATTTGGAAGAATTTTTAAAACGCAATGATGTTGAGATTACAGCAATGGCCGATCCTGATAAAGGCATGATGGCTAATGCGCAAAAATTAGTTTCAAAATATAATAAAAAAGCACCGGCAGAATACACAAACGGCAACTATGATTATAGCAATTTATTAAAGCGCGATGATGTTGATGCCGTAATTATTGCATCGCCGTGGGAATGGCATATTCAGCAGGCGATTGATGCCATGCATGCAGAAAAAATGGCCGGTGTTGAAGTTTGCGGCGCCATAAAATTGCAGGATTGTTTTGATGTGGTAAAAGCACATCAGCAAACAAAAGTTCCTATAATGATGATGGAAAATGTTTGCTACAGAAGAGATATAATGGCGGTAATGAATATGGTGCAAAAAGGAATGTTTGGCGAACTGTTGCATTTGCAGGGAGGTTACCAGCACGACCTGCGCGGTGTATTATTTAATGATGGAAAAACGCCTTACAACAGCGGCGTTCAGTTTGGCGAAAATGGTTATAGCGAAGCAAAATGGAGAACCAATCATTATGTTACGCGCAATGCAGAATTATATCCAACACACGGCCTTGGCCCAGTTGCCACAATGATAAATATAAATCGCGGCAACCGTTTAACAGCGTTATCATCTATATCAACAAAAGCAAAAGGATTGCATCGCTATATTGTAAATTATCCGGGTTCTGGCGGCGAGAATAATCCAAATGCGAAAGTAAAATTTAAAGAAGGCGATATTGTTTCAACACAAATACAAACAGCAAACGGCGAAACCATTTTATTAACGCACGATACTTCATCTCCGCGTCCTTATAATCTTGGTTTTCGCGTGCAAGGCACAAATGGTTTATGGATAGATAAAAGTGCTGGTGAACCAGATGCCGGCCTTATATATTTTGAAGATAAAAGCCCTGAAAAACATACATGGGAAAACACGCAAAAGTATATGGATGAATATGATCATCCTTTATGGAAACGCTATGCAAAAGATGCAGAAGGCGCGGACCATGGCGGCATGGATTTTTTTGTTGACAATGCTTTTATTGAATGTATAAAACGCAACGCAGAATTTCCGTTGGATGTGTATGATCTGGCAACATGGTATGCAATAACACCACTAAGCGAAAAATCAATTGCAGAAGGCGGAACACTGCAGCACATTCCTGATTTTACAAATGAAGCATGGCAAACACGTAAACCTGTTTTTGGTCTTAATGATGAGTTTTAAGTTTTGTTCGCAGTGCTAATATATTCCTATGCTAACGCTGCTTTGCCACTTGTTGTACAATTAAATTATAACGTTCTTCTTTTTCAATTAAAAGTTCTAATAACCGCAATTGGTTTTGTGCGCGGTTAAAATTTTGTAACGGGTATTTTGCGCCATAATAAATATCGTTGTTTAAATAATCTGCAATAAAGCGCAATGCCTGCATATAGATCATAAATTTTCCGGCATATACAAATGCGTTTATTTCTTCAATTGAAAGTTCTGCTTTCATTTCGCTTAAATAACCTTTTGCAACGGCGTTAAAATATTCATCTCTTACGCTAATCAATTCAAAATTTATTTCTTCTTCACTTACCGGCGAAAGATAAGTACGCAGCATATCGCCAACATCGCTTATAAAATATCCCGGCATTACTGTATCAAGATCTATTACAGCAATGCCTTTATTGTCTTCATCAAACAACACATTACTTATTTTGGTATCGTGGTGCGTAACCCTTTTTTTAAACGATGCATTTTTCGAAATATCATCGTACACATCAACAATTATTTTATGTTTTTGTAAAGCAATAATTATTTTTTCAGATAGATGCAGGCGTTGTTCATCAGCATTTTCAATTGCCTGTAAAAATTGTTTATAGCGAAGATGCAGATCATGAAAATGCGGAATAGTTTCATACAATTCATCTATCGTAAAATCAGATAAACCACGTGTAAACTTTCCAAATTGTTTAGCTGCTTCAAATGCAATAGTTGCATCTTCAAATACTAAAAAAGTTTTTGAAGATATGAACCTGAATAGCCTGTAAAATTCATCTTCATAACAAACCATTGTTTTACCATTTAAAGAAGGCAATGGGGAAATAAAAAAAAATGAAGGATTAATTTTTTTTAAGTAATCATTTATTAGCTGAATATTCTCATCAATTAATTGCGGGTTGGTAAAAACTTCTTTGTTTATCTTTTGAAGAATATAGCTGCTTTGTTTCGTATGTACAATCCATGTATTATTAATTAACCCGTTGCCAAAAGTTTTAATGGTACAATCACTTTTATGTATGCCGTATAAATCAAGTACATGTTGCATAATTATTCTTAAAACAACGTAAAAATAAATTTTATTATGTACCCATCTTTAATAAAATACCAATACCAATAAGCGATTTTAATTGCAGCCTTGGCGAATTATGATTTGGCCCAAAAAGCCGCACGTCATCATCATAAATCATATCAACACCCCACGTTACAGAAAATAGCCTGGTAAATTTTGCAGCAAATAAATTGGTCATATAAAAATCAACATTAGAAGGGTTGTGTTCATAGTTTGAAAACAAATCCATTCTTGAATTGAATGTAATATTCTTGGTAAATTTTGTATTAAAATTAATAGTACCAAAAGCGCCGAGCTGGTTTATTGATTTGTTTCCGGAATCAACACCATACGAGCCGATTTTTGAAAGCGTTGGATTGGTAACCACAACCCATCTTGATGAAATCGGGGAAATAAAAATCGAAAGATTTTTTATCGGCTTGTAATCAAAACCCGGGCTTAATAAAATATATGCCGGCGAAAATGCAGTAGAAGAAAATATAGGTGTGGTAGGATCTGAATAAGTATAGCCATCAAAAAATTGTGTGCGAAAATCAAACAACGCAGAAGCGGAAATTTTTTTATTCAGCGCATAACCATATTTTGATAAAAAATCAAACCTGTCATCTGTTTTACGTGTTCCCAAACTTGTTGTATTAATGTATCCAATGTTTATATCAATGTTATTGTCCCAGGAAACTTTTCCTCTTTTATAAAATGCGTGACCGTTTGTGTACATATTTAGTGAAAACGAAAAATTATCGCCGCCTGCAGCCCAGTTTTTTAAAGTGCCTTGCGCAATATTTAAATTAAAAATGCCGCCTTTAATCCAGTTTTTGTTTATTGTGTCAGGTACAGAAATTGGAATGGTGCGTAAAGCTTCTATTTTTAAAATTCTGATGGTTGAGTCTTGTGCTACAACCATTCGCGATAATAAAATAAAAATAAACAGAAGCCATTTCTTCATGCGCCAGTTTTAATGTTTGCAAAAGTCTTAATTTTTTTTTTTTATCATTTCGGATGCATGTTAAATTTATCAACATGTAATATTTATTAGCAATTGCAATACAAACACTTGTTCATTCAAAAAAGTGTGATGTATTGTTTATAATCATTTGTTGTTTATTTTTGCACCGCAGGCGGATTTGTTTATTGTTCAGCCTACAATTAGAACTAATAAACGCACAA
>JBDUEO010000127.1:0-8075 GCA_040002335.1 Parafilimonas sp.
TTAAGGCACGCATTACAGAAGATAAGCTGCGCTTAAAGAAGCTGGAATTTGCACATGCTATTTCACCGCTTGAAAATCCTTTAAGCATTCGCGGTCTCCGCAAGGATATTGCGCGCATAAAAACTGAATTAAAAAACAGAACATTACAAGCATAATATAATGTCAGAAGAAACAAAATCAGCGGAAAGAAATTTACGCAAAACAAGAACCGGTGTAGTACGCAGCAATAAAATGGATAAAACCATTACCGTTACTGTTGAAAGAAGGGTTAAACATCCTATCTACGGAAAGTTTGTAAAGAAAACTACCAGCTTTCATGCTCATGATGAAAAAAATGAGTGTACAGTTGGCGATAAAGTTAAGATAATGGAAACCCGCCCTTTAAGTAAAACTAAACGCTGGCGTTTGGTTGAAGTAGTTGAAAAAGCAAAATAGTGAGAAGTTGCGCGCCATAAGCCGCATCATCTAAAGTTTTATAATTGCTCGAAGCTTAGCGCTGACAGCTAAAAGGTAAAAAAATGATTCAACAGGAAAGCAGACTGAACGTAGCAGATAACAGCGGTGCCAAAGAAGTTTTATGCATCCGGGTTTTAGGAAACAGCGGTCAGGACTATGCTAAGATTGGAGACAAAATAGTGGTTACTGTAAAAGATGCCATACCAAGTGGTGGCGTAAAAAAAGGAACTGTTTCAAAAGCGGTAATTGTACGTACAACCAATAAGCTTAGAAGAAAAGATGGTTCGTATATACGTTTTGATGATAATGCAGTTGTATTGCTGAATGCATCTGACGAACCACGCGGAACACGCATATTTGGGCCGGTTGCAAGAGAATTAAGAGATAAAGGTTATATGAAAATTATATCACTGGCACCCGAAGTATTATAAAAAGTAGCAGGCTACGTGCCGTGAAAATATATTTTAATAGCTAATAGCAAATGGCTAATAGCTCAAAGCTTAAAACATGAGTAACAGATTTAAACCGAAGTTTAATATTAAAAAGGGAGACATGGTTATTGTTATCTCTGGCAACAGCAAGCCGCGTAAAGAGGATGGCAAAACTATTTACAAGCCACGTAAGGTTTTAAAAGTTCTTCCTGATGATGCACGTGTAGTGGTAGAAGGTGTTGGAATGATGACGCGCCATACAAAACCATCGGCTAATAATACTAAAGGTGGCCTTGTAAAATCAGAAGCGCCAATTCATATCAGCAATGTAATGTTGTGGGATGCAAAAGCTGGCGTACCAACAAAAATTACACGTAGCCGTGAAGATGGCAAATTAATTCGTACTGCAAAAAAATCAGGGGAGGTAATTAAATAATGAGTACTGAAAAATACGCTGCAAGGTTAGCGAAGAAATACAAAGAAGAAGTTGTACCTGCATTGGTGAAAAAGTTTGGTTATAGCAGTGTAATGCAAACGCCAAAACTACAAAAGATTGCTATTAATCGTGGCGTTAACGGTGCAGTATCTGATAAAAAACTGGTTGAAGTAGCTGTTGAAGAACTTTCACAGATCACGGGCCAAAAGGCGATAGCAACTTACAGTAAAAAAGATATTTCAAATTTCAAACTCCGTAAAGGAATGCCTATTGGTGCAAGAGTTACTTTACGCGGTGAGAAAATGTATGAATTTCTTGACAGGTTAATTGCTGTGGCATTACCCCGCGTACGTGATTTTAAAGGTATTAATGATAAATCTTTTGATGGCCGCGGTAATTTTACTTTAGGCATAACTGAGCAAATCATTTTTCCTGAAATTGATATTGATAAAGTGAATAAGATTACAGGTATGGATATAACATTCGTTACCTCAGGGAAAAATAACGAAGAAGCATACGAGTTATTAAAAGAATTAGGTATGCCATTCAAAAAAACAAATAATTAAGCAAAAATAATTATGGCTAAAAAATCAATTGAAGCAAGGCAAAGAAAAAGAGAACGTATGGTTGCACAATATGCTACCAGGCGTGCTGCTTTAAAAGAAGCTGGTGATTATCCTGCATTGGATAAACTACCAAGAAATGCTTCGCCTGTTCGTTTAAAAAACCGGTGCCAGTTAACCGGCCGTCCAAGAGGTTATGTTGGATATTTCGGAGTTTCAAGAAACGTTTTCAGAGACATGGCATTGGCTGGAAAAATTCCAGGCGTAAAAAAGGCAAGCTGGTAAATTCAATTACAATTACAATTTTTTTATAATGATGGTAACTGATCCTATAGCAGATTTTCTTACAAGAGTTCGCAACGCGCAAATGGCTGGCCATCGTGTTGTAGAAATTCCTGCTTCTAATTTAAAAAAGCGTATCACCGAAATTTTGTACGAGCAGGGATATATCCTTAAGTACAAATTTGAAGATGATAATAAACAGGGCTTTATTAAAATAGCGCTTAAATACGATCCGCAAACTAAACAACCGGCTATACGTTCTTTGGAAAGAGTCAGCCGTCCTGGTTTGCGTCAATACTCAAAGCCTGCTGACTTTAAAAGAGTCATTAACGGTTTAGGTGTTGCAATTGTAAGCACTTCAAAAGGTGTAATGACTGATAAACAGGCAAAAGCACAAAATGTTGGTGGTGAAGTTTTATGTTATATTTCGTAAAGACTAAATTTAAATTATTATATGTCACGTATAGGTAAAGCTCCTGTTGCTATTCCAAATGGTGTTACCATTAATATTGGCAAAGACAATGTGGTAACCGTTAAAGGACCAAAAGGAGAGCTAAAAGAAGCAATTGACAGGGATATAACTGTTGAATCTGCAGATGGTGTTTTAAATTTATCAAGGCCGACTGACCAGATACGCCACCGTGCAATGCATGGCTTATACCGTGCTTTAATTGCAAATATGGTAAAAGGCGTTACTGAAGGATATAAAAAAGAACTTGAATTGGTTGGTGTTGGATATAAAGCTTCAAACCAGGGCAATACTTTAGATCTTTCTTTAGGTTTTTCACACAATATCATTTTTGAAATACCTAAAGAATTAAAGATTGCCACGGAAACTTTAAAAGGCCAGAATCCTAAGATATTTATCGAAGGTGTTGACAAACAATTGTTAGGCCAGGTGGCAGCAAAAATTCGTGGTTTGCGTAAACCTGAACCGTATAAAGGAAAAGGTGTAAAATATTCTAACGAAGTTGTTCGCCGTAAAGCTGGTAAGGCTGCCGGTAAATAATTAAAATAGCCCGGCAGTATCGGGCAGCAAAAAATATATAATGGACAAAGTTTTAAGAAGGCAAAAAATTCGCTACCGCATTCGTAACAAAATAAGTGGTACTGCTGAAAACCCAAGATTATCTGTTTTTAGAAGCAATACAGAAATCTATGTACAGGTTATTGATGACAATACCGGAAAAACGCTGGTATCTGCATCATCTAAAGACAAAGATTTAATAGCTCAAAAAGTTACCAAGCTCGAAAAAGCAAAATTGGTTGGTGCTGTTATTGCACGCAAAGCATCAGAGTTAGGTATTTCAAAAGTTACTTTCGACAGAAGTGGTTATTTATATCATGGCCGTGTAAAAGCCATTGCAGAAGGTGCAAGAGAAGGTGGCTTACAATTTTAATTTTTTAAAATTTTTTAAATAAGATAATGGCAAAAATCATTGTAAATAAAGTTAAACCCGGTGGCGACGTTGAACTAAAAGAAAAAGTAGTCTCCATAAACCGCGTTGTGAAAACAACAAAAGGCGGACGTACTTTTAGTTTTTCTGCATTGGTTGTTGTTGGCAACGAAAATGGTGTGGTTGGCCAGGGATTGGGTAAAGCAAAAGAGGTTCAGGAAGCAATTACCAAAGGCATCGAAGATGCAAAGAAAAATCTCGTAAAAGTGCCTGTTATGCATGGTACCATACCACATGATCAGCTTGCTAAAGAAGGTGCTGCAAAAATTTTAATTAAACCTGCAGCACAGGGTACAGGTGTAATTGCCGGAGGAAGTATGCGTGCGGTGCTTGAAAGTGCCGGAATTACTGATGTGTTGGCAAAAAGCCTTGGCTCTGCCAATCCTCATAACGTGGTTAAAGCAACCATTAAAGCATTAACATTGTTAAGAGAACCATTGCAGGTTGCCAAAGAACGTAATATTAAATTAGCCAAAGTATTCCAGGGATAATAAACAAGTTTCTACCGGCCTGAATGAACAAATGATTTCAAAATGAAAAAAATAAAAATAACCCAAATTAAAAGTGGCATTGACAGATCGGAGCGGCAAAAACTTACATTGAAAGCGCTCGGTTTAAATAAGCTAAATGCTTCAAAAGAAGTAGAAGCTACTCCGCAAATTTTAGGGATGGTTCGTAAAGTAGATCATCTTGTAAAAGTAGAAGATATAGCATAACCGATTGCTTGCCCAATTCATTATTAGCGAGCCTTGATATTAATCAGGGCGTTGAGTTAAAACAATAAACAATGAAACTTCATAATTTACAGCCTGCAGAAGGCTCAGTTCACAAAGAAAAAAGATTAGGTCGTGGTGAAGCCAGCGGTAAAGGCGGCACATCAACAAAAGGTAACAAAGGTGGCCAAAGCCGCGCTGGTTATAAAAGTAAAATGGCGCACGAAGGTGGCCAGATGCCTATTCAACGCCGTTTGCCAAAACGTGGTTTTAAAAATAATAACCGCATCGAGTATAAGGTTTTCAACATAGGCCAGATTGAGGAACTATTAGAAACCTATCAACTATCAGAATTCACTACTGAAAACTTGTATAGCAGCGGCCTTATTGGAAAAACTGATAAGGTGAAAATATTAGGAAATGGTGAAATAAAAACTAAACTTAGCTTTAAGGTTAATGCCGCAAGCGAGAAAGCCAAAGCTGCGATTGAAGCTGCTGGTGGCAACATTGAAATTTCGAAATGATTTTTTGCCGATATTTGCCTGCTATCTAAACAAGATTGATTTTATCTTATAATATTTTCCGGTGAAAAATTTCATTCAAACATTAAAAAATATCTGGAACATTGAGGAGTTGCGTAATAAGATTATTACAACTTTGGCGCTTATTCTTGTGTATAGAGTTGGCACGCACATCGTACTTCCGGGTCTTGATCCAAACAAATTAGATGCGGCTGCCGCAAGTACAAGCAACAACGGCTTGCTTGGTTTATTTGATACGTTTGCCGGTGGTGCTTTTTCACATGCATCTATTTTGGCGCTTGGTGTAATGCCTTATATTTCTGCATCCATTTTTATGCAGCTTGCTACCATACTTATTCCAAAAATGCAAAAGTTGCAGAAAGAAGGTGAAAGTGGCAGAAAAAAAATTAACCAGCTAACGCGCTATATAACTGTTGGTGTTACAGCGTTACAGGCAGGTGCATATATTCAGTATTTAAAAACGCCTGCGTATGCACCGGCTTTATTAACCAGCTTTCAACCATACTTTTTTGCATCTACTATTATTATACTTACCGCAGGTACTTTATTTGTAATGTGGCTTGGTGAAAAAATTCAGGATAAAGGGCTTGGCAATGGAACATCTATTATTATTATGATAGGAATTCTTGCACGTTTGCCCGAATCTTTAATCCAGGAATTTCAACAAAAGCAGGTTAGAGGCGGCGGAGGCTTATTAATCTTTTTGATTGAAATTGCTATTATGGTTGCCGTAGTTATGGGGTTGGTAATTTTAATTCAAGGTGTTCGTAAAATACCAATCAATTATGCAAAACAAATTGTTGGTAACAGGCAATTTGGGGGAGCCAGGCAATTTCTTCCTGTAAAAGTTAATAGTGCCGGTGTAATGCCAATAATTTTTGCCCAGGCAATTATGTTTCTTCCAACATTAGTTTCATTTACCAATCTGGATTCAGCAACCGGTATTGTAAAAATATTTTCCAGTCAAAGTAATCCTTGGTACATGGTTATTTATGGATTAATGGTTATTGCTTTTACTTTTTTGTACACTGCACTTATCTTCAATCCAAAACAAATGAGCGAAGATTTAAAGCGGAATAATGGTTTCATTCCAGGTGTTAAGCCTGGGCAACCTACGGCCGATTTTATTGGCTCTATTATGGATAAGATCACGCTTCCCGGCGCATTTTTCTTAGCCATAGTGGGTATTCTGCCAGGCTTTGCTCAAATGCTTGGCGTAACGCAGGGATTCAGTACTTTTTTTGGGGGAACTTCTCTGTTAATTATGGTAGGTGTAATTCTTGATACTTTGCAACAAATAGAAACACATCTTTTAATGCGCCAATATGATGGGTTGATGAGTGGCGGCCGTCTTCAGGGAAGACAAACGGTTTCTACACCAAGTAATTTTTAAAATACATAAAAAAGCTCCGAATAAAACGGAGCTTTTTTATTACCACTTTACACAAATTATTGTTTAGGCGTAGCACTTACACTTCCTGTTGAAGATGAAGTTGTAGCCTTTTTAGCAACGGCCTTTTTGTCTTTCGTTTGTGTTTTCTTATTTGCCTTAACAGAAGATTTATCCGCTTTTATCTGCTCCTTATCTGCTTTTTTTGCTTGTGCAGACACTTTGTTAGCCTTGTCAGATTTCATTTTGCTTTTGTCTTTCGTTAGAGTTGATTTGGCTGTTTGCGTTTTAGCCTGGTCTGTCTTAACCTGCGTTGAATGTTTTGCATTTTTTGAAGATGTAGCTTGGGGAGTTTGTGCGAATGCAGCCATTGATAACATGGCGCTCGCAATTAGAAAGAAACCTTTTTTCATAATTTAAAAATTTGAACTCTTGACGATATACTTAAAATTGAGTTTAAGTTCTCAAAACATATTTATATATATTTAACAACAGGAATCAAAAATTAATTTGATGGATATTTAAAAATAATTTCAGATTTCATGTTTTTACAACATATAATTCTTATAGTATTGTGGCTTCTGTTTTCCTTTCTGCACAGCATTTTTGCAAGTAAAAAATTTAAAGTTTTTATGCAGCATGTAATGAAAGAAAAATTTAAGTTCTATAGATTGCTGTATTCAATCTTTGCGTTTTTAAATGTATTTATTATTGTTATTTATCAGTTTAAAATTGACACAATTCTGCTATGGAAAGTTTCATTTATTGAAAGTGTTATAGCACTTATATGCCTCATAACCGGATTTGTTTTGATGCTTTATTTTGCAGTTAAATTCTTTTTTTATTTAAGCGGCGCAGATGTTTTTATCAAAATCAAAAAAAAGCAAACCTTAATAATTTCAAACGTATACCGCTTTGTAAGACATCCATTATACACAGCAACTTTATTGTTTGTGTGGAGTATCTTTTTTTATTTGCCACATCTTAGTATTCTTATTTCATCTGTCTGCATAACTATTTATACTATTGCAGGTATATATTTTGAAGAGAGAAAACTAATTAAAGATTTTGGAGATGCATACATTCAGTACCGTAACAAAACGCCGATGCTTATTCCAAAACTATTCTAAAAAATAAATTATTATGACAGATACATCAGGCAGCAATGCACTAATTAAAGAATTGACATCACTTTTGAAGAAAGGAAATGCGCATGTAACCTTTAATGAAGCAATAAAAAATATTCCTTTTGAAGACCTTGGAAAAATTACTGGCAATCTTCCTTACAGCCTTTGGCAAATAACTGAACACATCCGCATTACACAAAAAGATATTCTTGATTTTTCAGTTAATAAAAATTATAAAGAACTGAACTGGCCAGATGATTACTGGCCAAAAGATGCAGCACCAAAAAATGAGGAAGCATGGAAAAAATGTATCCAATCAATTGATAATGATCTAAATAATTTTATTGAATTACTAAACACATCAGAAGATATTTTTACACCTTTTAAACACGGAAAAGGGCAAAATCTTTTACGTGAAGCAATGCTGATGGCGGATCATACAAGTTACCATACAGGTGAAATAATTATTGTTAGAAGGTTATTAGGTAATTGGAAAAAATAAATAGCAAAAAAGAAAAGCTGTTTAAAAAAAATATAATGCCAGGCATAAGAAAGCAAACTATTCAATCGAGCATCATTGTTTATTTTGGATTTTTAGTTGGTGCTTTAAATATGTATTTCTACTCAAAGCATGGTTCGTTTACAACAGATGAATTTGGATTAACACGTTTATTTTTT
>JBDUEO010000128.1:0-8067 GCA_040002335.1 Parafilimonas sp.
AGTAGAATTCAATTGAAGCGGCAGCACTTCAAATGTTTTATCATCAGGCAAATTTGTAAAAGAAAAATTACCATTTGCATCTGTTTGCGTGTAAGCAACTAAAGATTGTAATTGTGTATGATGTAAAGAATCAACCGCATAAATTTTTCTAACCGTTATAGAATTTTGCTGAATATTATTTTCAATTTCTTCAACATTATTGCTGTATAAACTATCCTGCGGTAAAACTAATTGCAGGCGCACGATAACATTTACAACAGGATCATCGCCCGCACTTTTTATGATGCCGTTTATGCTGTGGTTTCCCATCTGCAAATTATTTACAGCAGCAATTACACTTGTTTTTTGCAATACAAAAATGGCGCTGTCATCAGTTGAAAAACCTAAAGCAATTCTTTCAGCAGTTACTCTTTTTTGAAAAGATTCACCGCCTTCTAACAAAGCAGTTTGCGCATTAACGCTGTATTGTCTTTTGTTTAAATCGCCGATGTTATCAACAGGCAAACTATCTGCAAGCCTTGCATTTTCAAACGTTGAACTAATAAGATCAATATCTTTTTCATCATGAAAATATCTTCCCTTTTGCAATAATAATTTCATGTTTTCAGCCGGGTGCGCACCATTTAAATTCGTCATTGTGCCGTTGCTTAAACGGGAAGGCACTTGTGCAAAATCTGGCTGCAATACCAAATACATTTTGTAAAAAAGCACACTGATAACAACAGTAAGCAACAACAAAAAAATTCTTTCTGTATTTCTTTTTATAGAAGGATTATTTGTTGCGCTCATATTTATTTATGCACGATTTTAACTGAATCAATTTTTAATAATACGCTGTCTAAAATATTCGCGGAAATTGGTTTATTGTTTTGCAATTGCATTTCATACAAAACAGGAACGCGGCAATTTTGAAACGTTACATTTTTAAGATGAAGCGCTTTGTTGCGGACAACAATGCCTGCATCAAAATTTTGAAACGTTATGCTGTCTAATAAAATGTATTTGCAATTTGATGGAATAATAAAAGCCGCACCTTTGTACAATGAGTCTGCGGTTAATGTAATTCCGTTGCCGGAAATATGCACAGAATCTTTGCGGATAAATAATGAATCGTTTAAACTTATAGCTTGTGTTTCGCCAAAAATATTTTTCAGCATTACTTCTTTTGAAGCAGAATTATTAATACTGTCGTATAACTTTTTTTCGTTTGCATTTTTTGTTATAGGCACAAAATCAGCAACTATTTTTTTGGTTTGATTGTTTTCGAAAAAATCATTGTAAACAAACCACGACAAAGCTGCAAGAGAAAGGAAACAAAGTACAGCAAGAAAGCGCACACCAATACCGCCACTGCGTTTTTTGGGCTCATCTTTTTCAACAATAATTTCTTTTTTAAATACTTCTTCTTTTATCGGTTCGTTTTTTTTTACAACAACAACCGGCTTTGTTGCTTCTTGTTGCAAAGGCAATTTATTATTCTGCAATAACACAACTGTAATGTTATCTTTTCCGCCGGCAAGGTTGGCCGCTGCAACAAGCGCTTTCGCTCTTTCTTTTATACTTTGAGGAGAATTTAAAATACCTGAAATGGTTCTGCTGTTAAGCATATCACTTAAACCATCACTGCATAACAATAAAATATCGCCAGGCAAAAATGGCGATTCACCGGTTTCAATATAATCCGCTTCAGCAAATTTTTCATCATCAAAACCTAATGCTTTATTTATTTCGTTACGCTTGGGATGTTGCATTGCCGCTTCTTCTGTTAAGCGGCCACTGTCTTCTAAAAAACCAACAAAGGAATGATCGTGTGTAACTTTTACCAATGAATTATCGCGAAACAAATACAATCTTGTATCGCCAACATGCGCATAATAAAATTTGTTTTCATTAATATCGGCCAACGCAATCGTAAGTACACAAGCCATTTGTGTGTTTTCGCCGCTTGTTTGTTTTTCAGTAATAATTTTTTGATTGGCAGCGATTACTGATTTCTTCAATACCTCAATTACATCGCCAACAGTTTTTTTAATTGTATTTAAAATGGCTGTTCGTGCAAGCGCAGCGGCTACTTCTCCGCCTTCATATCCGCCAACACCATCAATTACACAACCGGCAATATATTTTCCGCTTACAATTGTTTGCGCAATAAAATTATCTTCATTGTTATCGCGCATTTTACCTGCATCTGTTACCCCATAAAAATTGTCAGCCATTTTTCCTGTGTGTTTTTTTTACATCTCTAAAATTTGCGCCTAACAATAAAACGCAAACAAATAAAAGAGAAGAAGAAAGAATGATATTTAACATGAACTATGATTTGAAAATATTTACGCCAACAATACCATTTAGCACAATGCGCGAATTAACCGGCAACGGAACCCATGAAGGATTTTCTATTTCACTTAATGCAACTTCATTCTCATTCACAATTGTTTTTTCGCCAAATGAAGCGAGATAAAATTTATCATCAGCACCATTATACCGTATGCGCAAATGCGGCGAGTTTACCCAATCTGAAGGAATGCGAAAGACGTTTGGTTTATCTTTTGCTTCATCTTTTCCTGAAATAAAAATGTCTTTTTCTTTCATGAAATATTCAATCTTTTTGCCCGCAAATTCTTTATCAGGAACAATGGTTTCAAATCTTGCAAGAACTTTGCTATCGCCATTTGTAATGGCTTTATCATCTGCTAAAAAATTATCGTTATAAGTTACTTCATAATAACCTTCACTATAAAAAATAAAACCATCAAGCAATTCAGGATTTACATCAAATGTTTCGGCAATACCTGTTTGCCTTGGAATAAAAGTGATGCGCACATTTTCTTTTTTTTGCTGCGTGCTTCCGGGCATTAATTTACCAATAACGCTTTTATCACCGCGCAAATATTCAGGATGCGAAACAAAACGAAAAACCCATTTGTTACTTGCAGGCGCAACCGTTTTTCCTTCGTTATTATACTTACTTAGAATAGCATAAAACTGCTTTACACATTCCTGTATGATGACACCAAAAATGCCTTTTTTATTTTGGGTGAACTGGCTGTAATCTTCTTCGTTAAAACAAATAATGTATTCGTGGCAAAAAACAATTCGGTTTGCGAAAGACAATTCGTTGATGGACTCTTCAAATTTCTGAACAATAAATTTATAAATATCATTTACTGTTAATGGCGGCGTTTGTTGTACGGAATAATCTGCTTCACGCTTAAGAAACCATTCGTGAAAACCCATGCGTTGCCAAAAAGAAGTTTTCGTTTTCATTAATTGTTGTTGTTATTTTTTTTACCGAATAACCTTTTAAAAAACCCAGGTTTCTTTTCAGGTTTTTCTGTATTGATTGCAGGTGCTTTTGCTTTTTTTATTTTACGGTCAGCCGCTAAATCAGTTTGCATTAAACTGCTGTCTTCGTTCATTACATTCATCATTTGCCCGTTGTATTGTGTAATGTGTTGTTGGTTATCTTTCCAAACATCAAGAGAAGTGCTATAAATAATTCGTTTTGTTCCAAGCGTTGCAGGTTCTTTATTTGTTTTTACATACAACGAATCCCAGGTCTTTCCGCCATCTAAAGAATATAAATATTGATCATTAGTTACATCGAAATAAACATTTCTTGAAGGATAATAATAGAACTCGAATTTTTTGGGCGCGGTATCGTTGCATGATAAAAAAACCATACTGCATATAAATAAAGTAAACAGCTTTGTAATTTGCTTCATGCGGGAGAATTAAATCAAAGATTATTCCACTAAAACGAAAAATAATGTATTTACTTATGTTGAAAGAACGAAATGATGTTAGAAGAAATCTAAATTCTGAAAGTGGGTGAAAAATAATGTTATCGTATCAATACAAAAGTTCCCTTTTTAAAATAAGGTTTACCTGCATAATCTATTGCCTGTACTGAATAAACATACGTACCGCTGGCTTGCCTGTTTCCATTATACGTTCCATCCCAACCTTTATTGGCTTCACTTGTACTAAACAGTAATTGACCCCAACGGTTGTACACACGGAAATATAAAAACTGTTTCATGCCGGCAACTGTTGGCCTGAATACATCATTAACACCATCTCCGTTTGGCGTAAATGCGGTTGGAATAAATACTTCAGGCTGCGTTTTAAAAATGAAAATTTTTATACTGTCGTTTGAGTAACAGCCTTCCGGTGTACTCACTTTCACGGTATAAGAAACAGTATCCGGCCCATCTGTAAACGTTGCTATGGGATTTGCAATTTCAGGATTGCTTAACCCAGAAGTTGGAAACCAATTATAAAATGTACCACCGCTTGCATTTAACTGTAAAGGCTGTGTTCTTACAACCGACGTATCGTTGCCTGCAAATGCAATTACTTTTGGTATAACTGTTACCAGTACAGAATCGTAAACAGGTTTCGGGCAACCTAATGTATCTGTTACCTGAAGCAAATAATTGGTAGTTGATTGCGGGCCTGCAATTGGCGTTAATGTATTATAATTAAAAAGGCTTGATGCGGGCGACCATGTAAAATAAGCGCCATTAATACTTGCATTTAACTGCGTTGTTGTGCCATAACAAATTGCTTCATTTGAACCTGCATTCAATGTTGGATATGGAACAACTTTTATGCTCATATTATCTTGCGCAAAACATTTACCTATTGAAGCAAGCAAACTATATTTTGTGTTGGATAAAGGCGTAGCTACAGGTTGTGCAGCAAATGCACTGCTTAATCCATTTGGCGGAGACCAGGAAAAATATAATGCATTAGTTGATGGTACAATTTGAATGCTGTCTGTTTGACAAATAGTAGTATCGGCGGGCAGATTTAATGCTACATGATCGGTTACATTAACCACCACCGAATCGTTTGTAACACATCCTTTATAAGAAACCGTTACACCATAATTTGTAGTTTGGTTTGGAAACACCAACGGATTATTACTGTTTGTTCCAATTATATTATAAGCAGGCGACCAGTTAAAAACCGCACCGCGCACTGATGAAGATGATTTTAATTGCAAAGTATCAATATTGCAGATAAGCGTGTCAGCAAAATTTAAACCTACATCTGGCCCGTTATTTACATCAATTATTTTAGTAGCCGTATCAATACAACCTTTTGAGTTGGTAGTAATAAGCATAATTGTTTTTTGGCCTGTATCAACAAAATTATATACAGGATTTTTTGCAGTATCATCAACTCCTTCATTTTCGCCAAAAAACCACTTCCATGAATTTACGTAACCATATTTGGTTGTAGTAAGATCTGCAAAATTGTAAGGATTTATAATGCAACTACCATCAATTGAAAAATCAGTGGCAAACCCGGGATATATTTTTACCTGGGCCTGGGCAGAATCCTGGCAGCCTAAATTGTTTCTTGCTTTTAACTGTACATTGTACGTTCCTGTATCAGGATAAATAAATGTTGGATCGGCAAGTGTTGACGTGTCTGTAGTGATCCCCGTAACCCCAAAATCCCAGTAATAAAAATAATCGGGATTATCACCGGCTTTGTTTATAAAATTAAAATTAAATCCATCGCATGTAATATATGACGGATCTAATTGCGCACCGCCTAACCTGCAATCAGATACATTTAAATGCAACTCTTTTCTGGTGTGGCTTATATAAACGCCTTTCCTGTATTCATCAACACAAACTGCGGCAACGTACGTACCTGTTTGTGTTGGTGCAATGCCCGAAAATATTCCTGTTTTAGGATCTATAGAGGCCGTATTACCTAATGGCTGGGTGCCGTAATAAGGTGAGTTATAAGAAATGGTCGGGTAAGGCGGAGCGCCGGGATTTTCAACAACCGGGTCAATTGCTGTGCCACCTGTAAGACCACTACATAGTGAATATACCAGCGAATCTTTATCGAGATCTGTTGCAGAAAAATCAAAAGAAAAAGGTGAGCCATAACATATAGCTGCGGTGTCATTCGATTTAAAAACGGGGCTATTGTTATCAGCATTATTGCCACCGGGAATAGTAACGGTATAGGTTAAACCGGTTGTGTTTGAGTTTGGAACATTTGCTATGCCCGCAATGCGGCAGCAACGTTGCACCGTAAGTAAATAACCAGATGCATTTTGCGGCATGGAAATGTCTGTTGTATATTCTGCAACCAAATAACATATAGTTGGCGGGTTTTGAAAACATGGCCCAAAATCGCTTTTTGTTTCGGTGGTAAGGCTGGTAATGCTTATAAAATAAGGTTGCCCAATTTCCTGTAGGCTACCTGCATCATGCACAGCCATATAAATTGCATTGTCAACTTTTTCGGGTTCGCTGCAATCAGAATATTGATAAAACGATACGTGATATTTAACCTGGTCGCCAAACTGGCCTATGTATGTATATTTTATCCATCCGCCTTTAAGATGGTCTGCATAAGCATACTGTACTGATAAGAAAAAAGCCAGTACGATTAATAGCGTTGTGCAGGTAAAAAATTTACTTAACCTCATTTATAAAATTCTTCAAAATTTCATTTAATTTTTCAGGCACTTCCAGCATACTCATGTGCCCGGTTTTTTCAAGAATATGAATGTATGCAATTTCCGGAAGATGCACCTGTTTTAATACGTCCTGTAAAGGTGCAGCTATATCTTCTTCTGCCATAATAAATAAAACAGGAAGCTTGTTATTATTAAGAACGAACGATCTGTCAGCCCGCTGCATCATTGCATAATAATATTGCTGCAGGCTTGTTGTATTAAAAAATTTACCGGTTTCAATAAGTTCATCAACAACGTTTTTATGTGTTTTTCTAAATGCATCAGCAAATAATGCCGGCGTTGACGTTTTTAAAAAAGCATAGTTGCCGTAACATTCCATAATATTAATTGCTTTGATACGCGTTTGTTTTTTCGCTTCTGCATCTGCAAATGCTGTTGATTGAACAAAACCAAATGCCCTTAATTTTTCAGGATATTTTTCTGCAAACGCCAATGTAATATAACCACCCATGCTATGGCCAAGCATTATACATTGCTCAATATTTTCATTTTTAATAATTGAAAAAATACTTTCGGCAAGCGTTTCAATTGTAAGATTTTTTTCAGATGGATCAGGCAAAAGCGAATCGCCTGATCCTGGTAAATCAGGTATAATAAGCGCGCAATAATTGCTCAAATATTCTGTTTGATTTTTCCAGATAGAATTTGTTTCTGCAAAACCATGTATTAAAATTACCGGAATGCCTTTGCCGTATATATAATACACCAAAGGAAGATTATTATATTGAATAACTTTCTTCATTAAGCCGGCCGCCTGAATTTATTTGCAAGATGTACATATCGCTGTAACAACAAAATTACAATTGGCAATAAAGCTATATTTATTTGTTGCGGAAGCCAAAACCAGGATGCAAGAAACAGTGCTGTAATTATGGCAACAATAAAAAAATAACTGCTTAACCAAGCAGGTTTTTTAAATAAAAAAAATGCTATTATAAAATTAGAAGGCAATGCCCAGACAATATTAAAATTGTTTTTACATTCAATATGGTCTGTGGCAAACCACATTAATAAAATTAAAATACCTAATAAACCGGTTACATATAAAAGCAACGCGTCTATAAATTTTATAAAAGTGTAACTCCATTTTGTTTTTAATGTGGAAACAAAAAATATCAATAAACATATTATAGATGTAATTACCAGCGGGACATATTTCCATGTAGGTTTTTGCTGATCGTTGCCGTTTAATATAGATCTGAAACTTTTTACCAGCGGCGCAGATTTATACACTGTATTATTCAACCCTTTCATAAAAAATTCAGGTACATACATAGCTTCGTCGTTTGAAATTTTTTTATCAATCGCGCTTCCTACTATAATATCCAGGCCTAATTCTGACCATAACTGGCTGCCGTTTTCAAGGTAATAATGCATCAAATCTCTTTTGGTTGTTCCATCAGGAATAATGTTTGTTGTAATGTTTGCGTTCTGCAAACTGTTGTATACAATATTTTTTATGCGGGTGGTGCAGTTATCACTATATCCATCATATATGTAAAACTTATTATCACCTGTAGAATTAAAAATTACAGCATCAATAATTTTCTCTT
>JBDUEO010000129.1:0-8048 GCA_040002335.1 Parafilimonas sp.
GCATAAGCAAAGAGTTTAATGTATTTGAATTGCAGGATGCCATCAGCCAAAAAAATTTGCCAAAAGCTATTCGCATTATTCAATATTTTCAAAGCAACCCAAAAGCTGCGCCGCTGCAATTAATACTTCCAACTTTATATAATTACTTCAGCAAAATTTATACAGTGGCAGCGCTGAACGATCACTCTGAAAATGCAATAAAACCATTTTTTTATAATAATATTTTTGCAGCAAAGCAAGCTGTAACGGCTGTAAAAAATTATGGATTTTCGGGTGCTGAAAAAATTGTGTTGTTATTGCATGAATATAATTTAAAAGGCATTGGCATTAACAGCGCCATTTCAGGAAGCGCTGCCGATGCAGAACTTTTAAAAGAGCTTTCTGTAAAAATAATTTCTGCCTGCTAAGTAATTGCAGCACATTTATCTTCTTAAAAAATCAACGTAGCTTTAGAATAATATATAAGCGCTTATTTAATTTTTATTAGTTAAAGATTAAATAGCTGCAACGTTTTTAAAAAGCATGGCGTATGTATGTATTGTAAGTATAAAAAATATAGAAATATAATTAACGGTTTAGTTTCGATTGCTTTTATACTTATGTTCCCGTACAAATTTTATAAGCACTGGTATTGACATAAAAAGCTTTATAGCATTTTGGAAGATTTTACTAAAGTGATAAAAGGGTGTATTGATAAAGATCATAAATATCAACAGATACTTTATGAGCAGTACCGTGGCTATGCTTTTAAAGTTGTTTTCAGGTATATATATAAACATGAACATGCAACAGATACGGTAAACGATGGGTTTGTAAAACTGCTTAATAATATAGATAAGTTTGAAATAAAAGATGATGTTGATGATGAAAAATTATTTATGGGCTGGCTAAAAAAAATCATGATCAATATTTCAATTGACAGGTTGCGCAGAGAAAAATTAAACACAGATACGACGAGTATTGATGAAAGCGCATGGCAGTTACCGGATGAAACAGGTAACGCAGCAGCCATACTTTTTTATAATGATTTGATTACATTAATTAAAGAACTTCCTTCAGCATACAGAATGGTATTTAACCTGCATGTAATAGATGGTTACTCACATGTTGAAATAGCGGAAATGATAGATATACCGGTAAGCACATCAAGATCAAATCTTTTAAGGGCACGCACTATACTGCAGAAAAATATTATAAAACTGGAAAGCGATTATAAGGTATGCAGCATGTAGATGAAAATATGGATGATCTATTTCGCAAGGCTGCGGAAAACTATACGCCAAATGCCGGCGATAGCGGCTGGAATAATATTCATCTGCAGTTAGAAAAACCTGTAATTACAGCGCAACCAGTTAGTAAAAAAAACAGGAAAAAAAATAGCTTGTTGCTCTTGTTATTAATACCAATATTAATTGGCGCTTTCAGCTATTATTTTATACATGATAATGTTGAAAAACCTGCAACGACAAAATATATTGCACATCAAAATGCACCAACAAAAAATGATAATGAAATAATGTTGAATAACGATGATGCATCAACGCTGCATAAGGATAATACATCAGTATTAAATAAAGAAAAAATAAACATCAGCAAAAGCAATACAATTGATTTGAAAAGAGAAAATTACAATCAAAATCACTTTATACAAACAGTTTCTGACAGTAATAAAAAAACTATTGTAAACAACATTGAAGTGTCAGGTATTAGTAATGAGATTTCAAAAACTGCTTCAACAGAAGAAGCAATAAACAAAGCAAATGTTTTGCAGGATTCAGGCTCATCCATACGACATGCAACATCTGCAAAAACAATAATTGCAAAAGCAAACAATAAAGGTTTTTATGCAGGAATTGTTGCAGGCCCGGAGTTTAACCAGGTAAAAAGCCAGGGCTTTAAAAAAGCAGGTTTCAATATAGGGCTGGTAGCAGGATATAAACTGAACAATACAATTTCTGTTGAAGCCGGAATAGTGTACAAAAACAAATATTATTTCAGCGATGGCAAATATTTTAATGTCAATAAAAATACATCAATGCCTGCCGGAATGAAAATAATTAGCCTTAACGGTAGCAGCAACGTTTTAGAAATACCTGTTGATATAAAATATACTGTTGCACATACAAAAAAGTCTGCTGTATTTGCGGCTGCAGGCATATCTTCTTATATATTATTAAAAGAAAATAATAATTACAACGGATCGCTTAATGGCGTTCAGGAAGATTTAAAAAGATCATATAAAAATGTTTCAACAGGTTTGTTTTCTTCTGTTGATGTTAGTGCAGGTTACGAGCACACAATTGGAAAACAAAATACTTTAAGAATACGTCCCTATGTACAAATTCCGCTAAAAGGCATGGGTGTAGGTAAAATGCAGGTAATGAGTACCGGAATAAATATTGCCCTTTCACGGTCTTTTCATTAACAGTAAAAATTTCTGAAAGATATACTCGTGTAAAAACACGGGCTGGTAATCTATTTTCTATAAACAATAAAAAAACAATGTTATGCTCACAAAAAAAGTAATGAATGTAGTTGCTGCTGCAGTAGCTTTTGCTGCGGTTACGCTTGTCTCATGTAATAAAGATTTGAACCACTCGGCAAACCCGGCGGTTACAGCGCAATCAAGCGCAGATCTAAAAACAATGATGGCTGAAAATGGTAATAATCCTGATGAAGCATCCATCACAGCAATGCAGTCTTCAAATGCTATAAATGATGGAATGGATCATTTTCTGTACACAGAAGATAATAATGCCGGTACTAATGGCATTATGATGTATAAAATAAACACTGATGGTTCGCTCGATCTTATGGGCACAACTGCTTCTGGTGGTGTAGGTACCGGCGCAGGTTTAGGTTCCCAGGGTGCAGTAATAATTAGTGCAGATAATTCCTGGTTGTTCGCGGTAAATGCCGGCAGCAACAGCGTTTCTTCTTTTAAAATAAACAGTGATGGTACACTTATGCTTGCAGGTACAGCAGCAACACACGGAATGAAGCCGGTAAGTGTAGCGGCTAAAAGCAATATGCTTTATGTTCTAAATACAGGCTCTGATAATATCTGTGGATTATGGATTGGAAATGATGGAACACTTACTGATATTGCCAACTCAATGCAATCTTTAAGTGCAACGGCAGTAGATGCTCCGCAAATTGCGTTTTCACCTGTAGGAAACCAGGTAATAGTTACAGAAAAAGCAACTAATACTATCAGCACATTTAAAATTAATAGCGATGGCTCTGCAAACGCCGGAATATTTACACCTTCAGTTGGTGCAACACCTTTTGGTTTTGCATTTGCAAGAGATAAATATATGATTGTATCTAATGCAGCAGGCGGCGCAGCAGGCCAGGGTTCTGCAACATCTTATACAGTAAGCAACAGTATGCTTTATGATGTAAATGGCGCAATTGCAGATTACCAGGCAGCACCTTGCTGGTTTGCAGTTGCCAAATATGGCAGGTTTGCATATACAACTAACACAGCAAGCAACAGTATTTCTTCTTATTATATTTCTGATGCAGGCGCTTTATACCTTGCACAAAGTACAGCCGGAACTACCGATGCTGGCCCTGTTGATATAGTGGTTGCACCTAATAATTATTTTGTGTACGAACTTAATGGCAGCGGTAAAAGTATTGGCGAATACCACAGAAAGTTTTTAGGCGGACTTATTATAATGGGTAATCAAACCGGCCTTCCTGCTTCTGCTACAGGCCTTGCAACTTTTTAAGCATCATATTTTTTGCAATAAAAAGATTGCACTTATTATTAAAAAGTCAGTTTGCAATTATATGCAAACTGGCTTTTTTTGTTGCAGAAATTTGCACAGTCATTTTACGATTTGTTTACGCCGTTACTGGTTAATTGTTTTAAGCGGCTTAAAAGAATTTAGTATATCGCCGGCAGCAATTGCATAAGGGTCTTTAATGCCCGCTTCGCCGGTATAATTTATAATGTAGGCAATGTTATTATACAGGCAATACAGTTGTTTAAAATACAAATATTTTCCATCAACAATACCGTTTGCCACCACCAAAAATTTGGGAATGCCGTTAGCAGATACATCTTTTGTAACCATTACTTTGCAATCTGTAATTGATTTTCTTAGTTGCGCAAAGCTTGCTTCCGCAAAATCTTTTACATTAGTTTTTTCGCCGGTTTCCGGTAATTTAAAAGCATCAACCGCAATATTTGCCCTGTATTTTGCGCTTGCAAACACAGGTGCATATACCATGCATTTTGTGTTCTTAATATCATCATGAAATTCCCACGTTGGCGGATAATTTAAAGAGAAGAAAAATTCTTTGTCATAATAAATTTTCCAGCCGCTTTCATCGGTTATTTGTCCTTGTGCATTTATCAGCATATAAAAGAAAAATGAGGTAAATAATATTTTCATTAAAATTCATTTAAAAAAACAGATAGCAAGTTCCTGATTATTTTTTATTATAGAGAAAAGAACTTCTTGTGAAGAAGAATTCTTTACTTTCAGCATCTAAACCGTTCACTTATGAAAACTGTTTTTACATTATTTATATTAATGATTGTTTTTAATCAATCATTTGCGCAGCCTGGCACTTTGGATAAAAGTTTTGGAGACACCGGCGTTGTGCTTGATAAAAACATTGCCGGCATATTAAACAAAATTGGTGCTCAAAGTGATGGCAAAATTATTGGTGCTGGCGGCGGTGCCATAAATAATTCTGTACCCTTTTTAATTATCCGCTATAACACCGATGGTAATATTGACAGCAGTTTTGGAATTAATGGAATTACAGGCAATAATCAACAACATGAGATAGATGGAGTTGCCATACAAAAGGACGATGCCATAATTGCTGTAAGCGGATATTCTTTTGATGTTGAGTTGGCGAGATATAAAAAAGACGGAGAACTGGATAGCACATTTGGAAGAGATGGAACTGTAACTACAAGCATAGGAAATAATCTAACCGATCCGGTAAATGTATTAGTACAGTCTGATGGTAAAATAATAACCGGTGGTTATATAATAAACCAGCCGAATGAAGCAAGGCAGGGTTTTCTTATACGTTATCTTCCTGATGGAAGTTTAGATAAAAGTTTTGGAAATAATGGTATTGCGATTTTGGGAGAAATTGATGGAGACAAATCTTTTGGAAATGTTTATGCCATTGCCTTACAGCCAAACGGTCAAATACTCATGAGTGCGGTTTCTAATGGTGGTGTTGTTTATCGCTTTAATGCTGATGGAAGCATAGATAATAATTTTGGCATTGAAGGAATTGCAAATTTCCAGCAGTCTGATAATATAGTAAATCATTTCTTGCCAATAGCCTGGTGGCGCAACTGGATGGAAAAATTGTTGGAGGGGGGCAAAGCCTAAAAAACCAATTCAACACAGATTTTATTTACATGGCAGCAGCCCGCTTAAATGCCAATGGCAGCATTGACAGCAGTTTTGGAAATAACGGGTTGCAGCATATTGCGTTTGGAAAAGACCCGAGCGATGGCAGGACAGTTTTATTGCAGGATGACGGTAAAATAATTATTACCGGAAGAACTTATGATATTGATCAAACATACAGCCACTTGGCATTAATCAGGCTTAATATAAATGGAACCTTTGACTCTTCTTTTGGAAATAACGGTCAAACTATAACAGAAGTAGAAGGATTTGCAGTAGGAAATAATGCCTTCTTAGAGAGTGATGGAAAAATCGCGCTTGCAGGTATTTCAAATATCGGAGCAATTGGAGGGAATAATTATTTCCTTCTTGCTCGTTATAACAATAATATTGAAACCAAAAAACAACAAATTATCACCAAAATCCGTCGCTGGATACAGCACCGCAACGGCATCGTTTGGGATAATGCAGGCAGCATAAAAAATTATATAGTGCAAAGAAGCGGGGATGGAACGAATTGGTCAACAGTCCATAGTCAAAGGTCTATTGTCAATAGTCAATTGTCAACTGTCAGTTATTACAACGATCCAACTCCTTTAAGCGGCAACAATTATTATCGTTTGCAAACAACAAGTGTAAATGGTACGGTTAATTATTCAAATGTTATTGCTGTAACCGCTGATGAAGATGCAATAAAAATTTCACCCAATCCTGCAACAAATAATTTGCATGTTGAAGGTTTATCATCAAATACAAAACTAACGGTGCTTGATTTTAGCGGTAATGTAAAACTGCGGGCTGTTGCAAATAACAGTTCTTATAACCTAAATATTGCTTCACTTATAACAGGCAATTATTTATTAAAGATTGAAATGAATGATGCAGTTGTTACAAAGAAGTTTGTGAAAGAATAATTGTTTACTTTCAACGCCTAAACCGTTCGCTTATGAAAACTGTCTTTACATTATTTAATATTTTTTTTGTTTTAAATGTGCATGCACAAACTTTAAATAAAGCTGGAACGCTTGATAGTAATTTTGGTGAAAACGGCTTTATTTCAAGTTCGTATCCCAGTTTAATAAACTCAATAATTCAGCAACAAGATGGAAAAATACTCGCTGCCGGGAATTTTTTAAATCTTAATGGGCTGATAGTTCGGTTTCTTCCTGATGGAACACTGGATTCAACTTTTGGTACTAATGGAGCTGCGATAAGTAACCCTCCTGGAGGTGCTAACGAGATGTTACTAACCGCCGATGAAAAGATATTAGTTGTGGGCAGCTTTGTAGACGTACATGGCAGCAATCAATCATTTTTGGCCCGGTTTACACAGGATGGTCATGCCGATTCTTCTTTCGGTGTAAACGGAAGTTCCATGATTCCAAAATTTCATAGATATGATGGTTTCACAGATATTGCTTTAACGTCAACTGGCGATGTTATTGTGGGTGGCCTTGGATATAACAATCCAAACACATTAGATTCTCAGTATTCAATCATTAGTCGTATTTCTTCAAATGGGGCTTTTGATTATGGTTTTGGAAATAATGGATATGTTATTAATCTTGTGGCTATTGGCCTAAATGATTTAGCCGTACAAACGGACGATAAAATCGTGGCTGCTGGTTATAATTTTGCTGGTGGGTTTCAGCAACAGGATTTCGTTTTTAGCCGATATAATAGTGATGGAACTATTGATAAGAGTTTCGGAAAAAACGGAAATGTTATTATAGATGGTAATGGCGGAGAGGATGTACCTGAAAAAATTATCATTCAATCAGACAACAAACTTGTTTTTGGTGGTTACTCAAGTGCCGACAAATATTACATGTCCGCATTGCGACTTAATACAGATGGCAGTTTAGATAAAACATTTGGCAAAGAAGGAAAAGTATTCATAGATTTTGGAGATAGTGCGTCGAAAGCCTACGACATGGTACGGCAACCAGATGGTAAATTTATCTTGGCCGGAGGTGCTTACAAGTTCAAAGGAACAGACCTGCAGGGAGGTTCTTTCGGATCAAGCCGTATTAACATTGACGGCAGTATTGATTCATCTTTTGGGATAAATGGAACACAAATAACTAACTACATTTCCGATGGAGAGGCGTACTGTGTAGGATTGCAATCTGATGGGAAAATTCTGTTAGGTGGCTACTACCAAAATACGAACGGGTATCAATCTTACTTAATGTTAAGGTATAATAACAGCACTAATAAAAGAGAAGTGCTAATTACTAAGATCCGTCATTGGATACAACATCATAACGGCATTACATGGGATGGCAACAGCAGCATCAGCAGTTATGTTGTACAACGCAGTTACGATGGCATACATTTCAGTTCTATTGCAAGAATAAATGCAAATAATAATTCGGCGTTCACGTACAACGATGCATCGCCATTAAGCGGCAATAATTATTATCGTTTACAAACAACAAGTATAAATGGTGCAGTTAATTATTCAAATGTAATTGCTGTTAGCGCCGATGAAGATGCTATTAAAATTTCACCCAATCCTGCAAAAAATTATTTGCATATTGACGGTTTATCATCAAATACAAAACTTACGGTGCTTGATGTTAGCGGTAATGTAAAATTGCGGGCTGTTGCAAATAACAGTTCTTATAACCTAAATATTGCTTCGCTTACAAC
>JBDUEO010000130.1:0-8006 GCA_040002335.1 Parafilimonas sp.
GGCTGCGTGGCGGGCAAAGCAAAGTATGCACCAGCGGCGTGGGCACACCTTTTTCATTTAAGAAAGTTACCAGTGCTTCACCAATGCCCATTTGCGTAAGTAAATCTTCTGTTTTATAAAACTGTGTTTCAGGAAAATTTTCTGCTGCCTGCTTAATTGTTTTTCTGTCAATGGCGGTAAAAGCACGCAATGCATGTTGAATTTTTAAACCAAGCTGGCTTAATATTGATGCGGGCACATCCTGCGGGTTTTGCGTACAAAAGAAAATGCCAATACCTTTTGAACGAATTAGTTTTATTACAGTTTCAACCTGCTGCAATAAAGCGCTGGTAGCTTCATCAAATAAAAGATGCGCTTCATCAATAAAAATAATCAGCTTAGGTTTATCAAGATCGCCTTCTTCCGGGCAGGTTGCATACAATTCTGCGAGCATTTGCAACATAAACGTGGAGAATAATTTTGGATGATTCTGCATATCTGTAACGCGCAAAATATTTATGATGCCGCGGCCATCATCGCCGATGCGCATTAAATCATCTACTTCAAAACTTGGTTCACCAAAAAATATATCAGCACCTTGTTGTTGCAGTTCTATTACTTTTCTTAAAATAGTTCCGGTTGATGTGGAAGAAATGTTGCCATATAATTTTTGCATATCAGCTTTGCCTTCATTGCCCACATATTGCAGCACTTTTATAAAATCAGCCATGTTCAATAATGGCAGTTTATTATCATCGCAATATTTAAAAATCATTGCAACAAGGCCGCCTTGCGTATCATTCAAACCTAAAATTTTTGATAATAATATTGGCCCGAACTCGCTTACAGTTGCACGCAGCTTAACGCCTTTTTCATCACTTAATGTAAAAAATTCTGAGGGAAAAGCCGAAGGCTTATATGTAATGTTTAAAAGCTTGCATCGTTCATCCAACGTATTATTGTTAGTTCCTGCAGCAGCAATGCCGCTTAAATCTCCTTTTATATCTAACAACAAAACAGGCACGCTGGCATCGCTTAAAAACTCGCTTATTAACTGCAGTGTTTTTGTTTTTCCGGTTCCGGTAGCACCGGCAATTAAACCATGACGGTTCATTGTTTTTAAAGGCAGAAAAACATCTGCGCCATCAACTACATTTCCATCAAGCATGGCAACGCCAATCTTTACATTTTCACTTTTAAATGCATAACCGTTTTTAATTGTTTCAAGCAATTGTTCCTGTGTTGCCATAATTATTTTTTTATGATCCTGTTTTGTGTAAATGGTTCTGGTTTTTCTGCCTGTTTTTGATCAGCTTCTTTTTCAGCAGATTTTTTATCTTCTGCTTTCAGTTTTAAATAATTTATACTGATGTTTAGTTCATATCCAATCAACAACATTAATGAATTAATAAAGATGAGTAACATGATAATTAGCAGCGCGCCAATTGAACCATAAATGCGGTTATAGCTTGAAAAATTTTGCGCCCAGATAGAAAAAAGCCATGTTGTAAGCACAATAAGAAATGTTGCAAACACAGCGCCCGGCGACCATAACTTCCAGCGTTTTGGAATGGATGGCGCGTACTTATAAATATAGCCAACCGCAAAAAAGAATAAGAGGATTACAATTAACCAACGCAACAAATCTGTCCAGAAATTTTTTTGATGGCTGCTTAATCCAATCCAGTGTAAAAATGAGGCAAACAAAGCGCCCTGCCCAATACAAAGAAGTATTGTAATTATAATAAGTATAATTAATACCACCGTTAATTTTATAGCGCGCAATCTTTTTTGTAAAAAAGATTTTTTGCGTTTTTCAGTCAGCGATCTGTCGAAAGTGCGTATAATGCCAAGCATGGCATTGGATGAATAAAATAAGGCAACAATAAAACCAACAGATAATAAACCTGTTTTCTGCTTATTGAAAAGATCGAGCATCGTTGTCATTATCAATGCGCGCGATTCAGTGTTTGGCAAAACTTCCTGGATAAATTTAAACAATTCATCCTGCATATTTTTAGCAATAGGAAAATAGGGAATAAGTGTAAACAGAAAAATTGCTGCTGCAGGTATAGCCATTATAAAATTAAAAGCAATTGCTGATGCGCGGTCTCTTAAACCCAGCCTGTTTACCTGGCCAACAAAATATTTTATTACATCGAATAAACATAAGCCATGAAAGCCGGGCAATATAATGGTTTTGCTTTTTCGCGTTAAAAAAACAACAGGTCTCAGATTGGCAAGAAAATTTTCAAATTTTGTCAATGCGGTATTATTTTTTGTAAACTGTCCTGCAACTTTTTTGCAATCGCGTTATTTAAAGCCTGCTGATATAGCTCTGCATATTTTTTATGTTCTGCAAAATTACTGGTGAATTGGTGATAACCGCTGAAATCACTTCTCGCAACAAAAAATAAGTAATCTGTTTTTGGTGCACTTAATACAGCATCAATAGTAACAGCCTGTGGTGTGCAAATTGGCCCAGGCGGCAAACCTTTATTTATATAAGTATTATAGGGCGACGGCGTTTGCAGGTATTGATAATAAATTCTTTTTAAAGCAAAATTTTTCAAAGCAAATTTTATCGTTGGGTCTGCGGCAAGTTTCATATTTGTGTTCAACCTGTTTATATACACGCTTGCAATATTTCCTTTTTCATCATTTTTATTTGTTTCTTCTTCTACAATAGAAGCTAAAGTATATACCTGGTTTTGGGTTAAATTAAGTGCAGCAGCTTTTTGAATCCTGTTATTTTTATTCCAGAAATTTTCTTCATAATCTTTTAAACGTTGTAATATTTTTTTGGTTGATGTGTTCCAGTTTAGAAAATATGTATCCGGAATTATTAATGTCATTAAGGTATTTGTATCAACACTTAACGGTGCCAGCGAATCATTATTGGAAAGAAAATTTAATACAGATAAAGAATCAGTTGAAAAATTTTTGCCGATAATTTTTGCGAGGTCTTGCGGAATACGCAATTTATTTATCACGAGCCTTACCGGGCTTTGATGATTGTTGCGCAACATTCTTACAAAAGAAAAAATACTTTCTTCTTTTTTTATTTCAAAGCGGCCGGGCGTTACCTGTTGCCATGCATTAGTTTGTTTTGCCAGGAAATTAAAAATGGCTGTGCTGCGCATAATTTTCCCGGTGTCTAATTCATGCATTATTTGCTCTTGTGCGGCAGCATTATCGCGAACATATAAGTATTTTGATTTGCCGGTAAAGTTTGTGGCAGGCGCAAAAATTATGTATGCACCAATCAATAGTAAAACAACTATTATTAAAAGTATAGAAAGAAATATTTTTTTCATTAACAGGCAAAGTTGCATAAATAATTTGCAACACCGCAAACTGCAGACTTTAGATTTTTTTTAATTTATCAATTGCCGGTGGCTGCCTGTACATTGAAACAAGATTTAAATTTTTATTATACAAAGCGGTAAAAGGAAACGTGGTTACATTATAAAAAAATCTTACAATAAAATCAGTGCCTTCAGTACCAGCAATAATGTTTTTATAATTTTTTAAATGATAATCTTCTTCAAACTTTTTTACTTCAGATATATCAACATACGTAATCAAAATAATTTTATAGCGTTTAAAATCCTGCATATTTTTTAAAATATCGCTTATAAAATCCTGGCAATGATCGCAGGTTGGTGAAAAATAAATCACCATTGCAGCGTTTCCTTTTTTTATTGAAGTTGATTTAAAAGTGCTGCCATCAGTAAGCTTCATGCTAAAAACAGGAAAGGTTTTTGGAATTGATTTTTGTTGCGCCTGCACATAGCTGCACATTATAAAACAAAGCATCAGGCTTAAACAAAAAAGACAATTTCTTTTTATCATATCATCAACAAAGTAAAGCATGAACTTTTAGTTTTATGTTGTGCCGTTGATAATTTTTTAAATTATATACCGCAGCATATTTGAATTGAAATTTAGTTTTGCAAAAGAAATTACCTTTACGCAATCTCAATCTATAAATGCAGGCAGGCATTTTCAGCCAAAATATATATGAAGTTTAGAAGTTGTGTTGTTTTAATTTTTACCTCGGTATTATTTGTATTTATTTCTACCGGTTGCCAGAAAGGTATAGCTGATATTGATTTTTCAAATAATACAGATACTACAACAAATACTGATACAACAGGTAACACTGATACAACAGGTAACACGGATACAACAAATATTCCTGATACAAGCCTGTATCATGTTTCCGGAAGCGGCGCACAAGATAGTGGTGAAATATTGCTTGCATTTAATACTGCCACAAATGGTATTCTTGAAATACTTAATCAGGATGGAAATATTATAAAACAAAAAATAACCACGCTGCGTGTTGAGGATTTTCAAAAATGGAATATTAATGGAAAAATACGATACACCTATTTTCAAACTGAGGGCGCTTATGCGCTTGCGGGCTTACAGGGAGTCGAAGTAGGATATCAAATAATTTGCGATTCTAATTTAAACCAAATTAAAAAAGTACATTTAATATCGCATGGAAATATTAATGCCACAACCAGGGATAAAACCGATTTGCATGAATTTATTTTGCTGGATGATGATCATTATGTTACGCTAACATACCAGTTAGCAAGCCCAAAAAATATTCCCGATTCATTGCATCCTGCATCAGAACCGTTGGTTATTAATTGTATAATTCAGGAAGTAAATAATAGCCAGGTTGTTTTTCAATGGCAGAGTATTGATTATCCTGAATTTTATGGCACCAGTGTAGAAGGTAATAATTTTTCTGACCCGGTGGATGCTATGGATTATATGCACATGAATTCAATTTGTATAGATCCCAAAGACAATAATCTTATTTGCTCGATGCGGAATTTAGACCAGATTATAAAAATTAACCGTACTACAGGTGCTGTTATGTGGCGGCTTGGCGGGAAAAACAGCGACTTTGCATTGAATGATGACGAAATTTTTTTACGTCAGCATTTTGCACGGTTAACTGATAATAATCAAACATTAATATTTGTAGATAATGGTTTAAAATTATTACGTCCTTATACCAGGATAGTGGAATTTAAACTTGATGAAAACAACAAAAACATAACCAGTTTTAATGCATATATTATTCCTGACAATTTTATACAATTTGCAGGATCGGTTGAAAAACATGGCGACATCTATTTTATTGGTGGTGGCTATGGTAATTATACACTTGAAATAAATTATGTTACCAATGCGGTTTTGCTGCGGCTAAGTCAAAAATATACCAGCTACCGTTCTCTTAAATATTAGTAAGCGATTTGTTATATCTTATCTTAATAACTTAAAAGCTTATTTAAATTAAAGTAAATTTATTTATCAATCGTCTTCCATATAAATGGCAGGCATGGCTGAAATGGCCTTAGAAAAAAATAATATCATACAAACTATAAAAGCTTATGGCAAACAACTGTTTGATTTCATTCGTAACCGTGTGCCCACGAACGAAGATGCAGAAGATATTTTGCAGGATGTTTGGTACCAGTTAAGCAATCAATCATCACCGGAAGAAATTAATAGTATGAGCGGCTGGTTGCATCGTGTTGCAAGGAATAAAATAACGGATAAATACAGGAAAAAAAAAGAAGGAAGCCTTAATGATTTTGCAGATGCTGATGATGAAGATGCATTAAATATTGCTGATTTTTTTCTCGCGGTTGAAGACGATGCAGATGCAAAAGAATTACAACAATTGTTTTGGGAAGTTTTGTTTGATGCACTGGAAGAATTGCCACAAAATCAGCGTGAAGTTTTTATATTAAATGAGCTTGAAGAAAAAACGCTGCAGCAAATTGCAGATATGCAGGGTGAGAAATTAAAGACAATTATTTCAAGAAAAGGATACGCGGTAAAATTTTTGCGTAGCCGTTTGGAAGATCTGTATAATGAATTTATAAATTATTAAACTTGTTGTTATGTATCGTAAACGAAACAAATTTTTCAGAATATTCCCGCTTATTATTATTGCAGGCATATTGCTATTAAGCCTTGTAGTAATGTTGTTATGGAACACCATATTGCAACCGGTTTTAAATGTACATTCGATTACTTACTGGCAGGCAGTTGGCATTTTTGTTTTATGTAAAATTTTGTTTGGCAATTTTAGAAGAGGCGGTTTTTCATCGCATGAAAGAGGCTGGCGCGGCGGCGGCCATTTACGCCAAAAATGGATGAATATGAATGATGAAGAACGTGCAAAGTTTCGCGAAGGATGGAAAAGGCGATGCAGAAGGCCAGGTGATAATAAAGCCGGGCAGGAATGATTTTAATGTATGTTTAAAATATTCTGCAACCTAAAACTTTATTCACCTGCTGCTTTCATTACTTTACCTATACTTTTCATGGTTAAACCGAAAACAAAGTTTATTGCAATTACAAACAGGAATATTTTTGCACAACCAAATAAATATATTCTATGAAGAAGATAATCATGATTACAATATATCTGTGCAATAACCTACCAGCATTAAAATGAAGAAAAAACCAGGCATACTCAGTTTACTTAAACCATATTCTGGCATTGTATTATTGCTGATAATTTTTACGCTGTTAAGCAACGGGATAAATTTATTAATACCGAAACTTATAGCCACTGCAATTGATTCTTTTACCGCAGGGCATTTTGCCTACAAGCCGCTTATTATAGAATTTTTAATTGCCATCATCAGCATATTTATATTTAGTTACCTGCAAAGTATTATACAAACATTCGCTTCTGAACGTGTAGCAAGAGATTTAAGAACAAAGCTTTCTGACAAAATATCAAAGCAAAGTTTTGCATTTATTGAGCAGGCAAATCCATCTAAACTTTTAACCAATCTTACTGCAGATGTTGATTCTATAAAACTATTTATTTCGCAGGCAATTGTATCTATTATATCTTCTTTATTTATTATTATTGGCGCAAGTATTTTATTACTTACGATCAATTGGAAACTGGCTTTATGTGTAATCGCAATCATACCAATTATTGGCATTACTTTTTTTGTTGTATTAAAAAAAGTGCGGGCATTATTTATACAAAGCAGGGCTGTTGTAGATTGGCTGAATAAAGTAATTAACGAAAGTATTTTAGGCGCTGCAATTATTCGCGTTATAAATTCTCAACAACCGGAATACAATAAGTTTCTTGAGGCAAATACCAAGGCGAGAGATTTTGGATTATCTATATTGAAATTATTTGCCGGGCTTATTCCTGTCATCACTTTTACATCAAACATGGCAGCGTTAACCATACTTGCTTTGGGTGGTCATTTTGTTATTAATGGTAGCATGAGTTTAGGTGAATTTGCTGCATTCAACAGTTATCTTTCTATGCTGATATTTCCTATTTTAATTATTGGTTTTATGAGTGGTGTAATAGCGCAGGCTACTGCATCGTATGAACGTATCAGCAATATTATTCAATCGCCCGAACAACCGGAAACCGGCGTAATTACAAAAGATTTACAAGGCAAAATTGAATTACAGAATGTAAATGTTTTATACGGGCAAATTCCTGTTTTGAAAGATATTTCGTTTACCGTTTTGCCGGGTTCAAAAATTGCTGTCATCGGTCCAACTGCAGCAGGCAAAACACAATTGCTACACTTGCTTACGGCATTAATAAAGCCAACATCAGGCATTATAAAATTTGATGATGAACCAATTGAATTATACAATCGTGAAGCCTTTCATAAACAGGTTGGTTTTGTTTTCCAGGACAGTATTATGTTCAACATGAGCATTCGCGAGAACATTGCTTTTAGTGATACCGTTACAGATGAATTTTTAGAGAAAGCAATTGAAACTGCTGAACTAAAAGAATTTATAAACAGTCTCCCCAACAAATTAAATACTATTGTTTCTGAACGCGGTTCAAGCCTTTCGGGCGGACAAAAACAACGCATTATGCTTGCACGTGCGCTTGCATTAAATCCAAAAATTTTATTGCTTGATGATTTTACTTCGCGTGTTGATAACAGTACTGAAAAGAAAATTCTGGATAATGTTCAAAACAATTATCCGGG
>JBDUEO010000131.1:0-7986 GCA_040002335.1 Parafilimonas sp.
AGTTTACACCACAACGAAGATTGTCTTTATATTATAATGGCGAAACGGATCAGCCTGGTATTAACCAACTGCAACCTGTTTTTACAAACACAGATCCTTTAAATATCACTATCGGAAACCCTTTATTAAAACCTGCATTTCAAAACAATGTGCGATTAGATTTTTCTGATTATAAAGTACTTAAACAGCGCAGTATTTATATTGGGTTAAATTCAGACTTTTCTGAAAACGCTATTTCAAATAAATCGTATGTTGACTCTTTTGGAAGAACAATAAATCAATATGTAAATCTAAATGGCAACAGGTCTGTTGGCGTTAGTTTAAATTATGGATTTAAATGGAAAAAGCCTGATATAAATATGAATAGCTTTTCTGATATTAACACAGGCAGGTATGTAAATATTGTAAACAACCAGTTTAATGTAACACAAAATAATAACTACACTTTTGGTATCGGTTTTTACAAAGACAAAGAAAAAAAATACAGTTTTAGTTTTAACCCATCTGTTACATATACAACCAGTAATTCTTCCATTCAGCAAAATGTAAAAACACATTATTGGGCTTTTGATGCTGATCCTTATATTCATTTATATTTTCTGAAAAAATTTCAAATAAATACTGATTGTGACTTTAACCTGAAACAAAAAACATCTGTGTTTGATAACAATACCAATGTTGTTTTTTGGAACGCATGGATTGGCAGAACATTTACTAAAAAAGATGCGTTACTCGTAAAAATTACGGGTCATGATCTGCTTGATCAAAACATTGGTTTCAACAGAACGGTGAACAGTAATTTTATTTCAGAAAATACATACAGCACTATTAAAAGATATTTTCTTTTATCGGTTGTATGGAATTTTAATAAAGCAGGAACAAAAACGCCTGGCGAAGAACAATAGGTATTTCAATAATTAAACAAGAAGCTATGCAACGTTTGTTCTATATTATTATCGCTTGTTTTTTTCTTATAAAAACCGTAGCTGCGCAGAATACTATTTTTGTTAACGAAGGAAGAATAGAATATGAGAAAAAAATTGATCTCTGGGCGCAAATTGATGAAAGTCCTGAAGATGAATCGTGGAAAGAATTAGATAAAAAACAAGTGCCGCAATTCAAACTAAGTTACTCCAACCTTTTCTTTAATAACAATAAAACGTTATTTGAACCAGGAAGAGAAAATACAGACAACAACAGGCTTTGGCAAGAACCTGCTGAAGATAATACGGTGTTTATAAATTTAACTGACTCGTTAAGTATTGCGCAAAAAAATGTATATGAACAAACATTTTTGTTGCGCGACAGTACAAGGAAAATTAAATGGAAAATAACAGATGAAACGCGCAACATTGCGGGCTTTGATTGCAGGCGTGCCAATGCAATTATAATGGATTCAATTTATGTGGTGGCTTTTTATACCGACGAAATTACAACCACCGGCGGCCCTGAATCTTTTAATGGTTTACCGGGAATGATACTCGGCCTTGCATTGCCGCATGAACATATTACCTGGTTTGCTACAAAAGTGTATAGTGATGACGTTACAGATGCACAACTATCGCCGCCAACAAAAGGAAAGAAAACCAATTCAAAAGCGTTGCTTATAACATTGCAGGATCTTATGAAAGATTGGGGAAGATGGGGCAAACAATACCAAAGACAAATTATGATGTAAGCTTTTTTAAGAGCGCTCATTAAAAAAAAATTCATGTTTACAATAGATGCACATTTGGATTTAAGCATGAACGCAATGGAATGGAACCGCGATCTGCGTAAGCCGGTTTTTGAATTACGTGAAGCTGAAAAAGACTTACACGATAAACCAGATCGCGGAAAAGGAACCGTTGCATTTCCTGAATTACGAAAAGGCAATATTGGTTTGGTTGTGGCAACGCAAATTGCAAGACATGTTGCACCCGGAAACCCTTTGCCCGGCTGGCATTCACCGCAACAGGCATGGGCGCAAACACAGGCGCAGCTTGCATGGTATAAAGAAATGGAGGCGTGCGGCGAAATGAAAATGATCAGGAACAATAATGATTTGAACGCGCATGTTTCTTTGTGGATGAATGGTGATGCGCATAAATCAATCGGTTATATATTAAGTTTGGAAGGTGCAGATTCAATCGTTTCAATAGATTATTTGGAACGTGCTTACGAATATGGGTTGCGCGCCATTGGACCCGCACATTACGGGCCTGGCCGTTATGCAAATGGTACAGACGCAACAGGAAATTTGAACGAAAATGGAAAAGCATTATTGAAAGAAATGGAGCGCTTAAATATTATTCTTGATGCAACACATTTATGCGATGATGCTTTTTGGGATGCGATGAATTTATTCAACGGGCATATTTGGGCGAGCCATAATAATTGCAAAAAGTTTGTTGATCACAATCGCCAATACAGTGATGAACAAATAAAAGTTTTGATTGAAAAAGATGCGGTGATCGGTGCTGCATTTGATGCATGGATGCTGGTTCCAAACTGGAAGCGCGGCATTTCAACACCAGAAAAAATGGATTGTAATCTTGAAAAGGTAATTGATAATATTGATCATATTTGCCAGCTTGCCGGCAATAGTTTTCATGCCGGCATCGGTTCAGATTTAGATGGCGCTTTTGGTAAAGAACAATGCCCGCAAGATCTTGAAACAATTGAAGATTTAAATAAAATTCCTTCACTATTATTAAAGCGCGGTTATTCAAAGAATGATGTTGAGAATATTATGCATGGTAACTGGTTAAGGTTTTTAAAAAATGCATGGCAATAGCTTGCTTCACAAAAAAATAAAAATTAAATTTCGCATCATAATTTTGACGGATGTTTGAAACATTGAGCAAGCAACAACTGGTTGATGCAGCGCAGCAATTTGGAACACCGCTATACATCTATCACGCAGAAAAAATTGAAGAACAACTGCACGATTTAAACAATGCGTTTAAAGATTGCAATGCAAAGTTTTTTTATGCATGCAAAGCTTTAAGCAATATCAAT
Source organism: Parafilimonas sp. (assembly GCA_040002335.1). Taxonomy (GTDB): domain Bacteria; phylum Bacteroidota; class Bacteroidia; order Chitinophagales; family Chitinophagaceae; genus Parafilimonas. The sequence goes on from JBDUEO010000131.1 coordinate 3,001, forward strand.
ATTTTAAAATTTATTCAGCAGCTTGGCGCAGGTTTGGATTGTGTAAGTATTTACGAAGTGCAGCTTGGATTAAAGGCTGGCTTTACACCCGATAAAATTTTGTTTACACCAAACTGTGTTGACTTTGAAGAAATAGAAGCAGGTAAGAATTTAAATGTGCATTTGAACATTGATAGCATTTCAATGCTTGAACGTTTTGGTAATAAATATGGAGGAACTTATCCTGTTTTTATCCGGTTGAATCCGCACATTATGGCTGGCGGCAATTTTAAAATTTCGACAGGCCATGTTGATAGTAAATTTGGAATTTCCATTCACCAGGTTCGCCATATTGAACGCATCGTAAAATCAACAGGCCTTAACGTAAAAGGCCTGCACATGCATACCGGCAGCGAAATAAAAGACACGATTGTTTTTATGGCCGGGCTTGAAATTATGTTTGAAATGGCGCGTCATTTTCCTTCAATAGATTTTATTGATTTGGGCAGCGGTTTTAAAGTGCCTTACTATGATGATGATGTAAAAACAGATATACATGATCTTGGAAAAAAATTAGCTAATGCATTTACGCAATTTGAAAAAGAGAGTAACCGGAAATTAGAGATATGGTTTGAGCCAGGAAAATTTATGGTGAGCGAAGCCGGCTATTTTGTAGTAAAAGCAAATGTGGTAAAACAAACAACTGCTACGGTTTTTGCAGGTGTAAACAGTGGGTTTAATCATTTAATAAGACCAATGTTTTACGAAGCATACCATCGCATAGAAAACATCAGTAACTCAAATGGTGCTGAGCGAATTTATACAGTGGTTGGAAATATTTGTGAAACGGATACATTTGCGTGGGACAGGAAATTGAACGAAGTACGTGAAGGCGATTTTCTCGTATTTTATAATGCAGGTGCTTACGGTTTTGAAATGAGCAGTAATTTTAATTCGAGGTTAAAACCTGCAGAAGTTTTATATAAAGATGGCAAACCGTATTTAATAAGAAAGCGTGATGAGTTTGAAGATTTAATGAGGAATCAGGTAGAAGTTTTATAGAAAACTATAACTATTAGAAGCAAATATTAAATTAAATGCGAACACCAGCAATTACCGGAACATGGGTAGGATATTATGAATATGGAGAATCAAACTCCAAATTATTGCAGGGCACGCGAACAAACTTTATTTTGAATTTAAAACAAAGTAACAGAAATTTTTCAGGTGAATGTATAGATCTTTCAGAAGATTATCGAAATAACTCTACTGCTGAAGTAAAAGGTTTTGTAAATAAAAATCTGATTAGTTTTATCAAGCAATATCCTTATCGAAAGCTCATTCATGCGGATGGCAGAATAGAAATAGATTATGATAAAAGCCATCCGGAAATAGAATATACAGGTTATTACAACGACTCGAAAAATAGTTTTGAAGGAACTTGGCTGATGATTAAGCGAACTAACCTCGTAGGTTATGCAGGATTCAGAAGTGTGAAAAAAGTTCGTGAATATTCTCATTCAGGTACATGGGAAATAGAACGAGATAAAATTTAAATTATGATTGAAGTAAAAAATTTAAAGAAAAGTTTTGGTGATAAAACAATTCTTGAAGATATAAGCGGCGTTTTAGAAACCGGTAAATGCAATTTAATTATCGGATCAAGCGGAAGCGGGAAAACGGTTTTTACAAAATGTATTGTTGGTTTGTTTAAGCCTGACAAAGGCGAGATTTGTTATGATGGTAAAAGCATGCTTGCTATGGATCGCGAAGAAAGAACAGCGCTGCGCCAACAAATTGGAATGTTGTTCCAGGGTTCTGCTTTGTTTGATTCGATGACTGTTGAACAGAACATTGTTTTTACGCTCGATATGTTTTCTAACATGAGTTATCGCGATAAAAAAAAGCGTGTAAATGAAGTGCTTGAAAAAGTAGAATTAAATGGAACTAATAATAAATTTCCTGCTGAAGTAAGTGGTGGTATGAAAAAGCGTGTTGGTATTGCAAGAGCAATTGTGCTGAATCCAAAATATCTTTTTTGTGACGAACCTAACAGCGGACTTGATCCGCAAACGTCGCTGGTTATTGATAAATTAATTAAAGACATTACAACCGAATACAACATTACAACAGTTGTTGTAACGCATGATATGAATAGTGTAATGGAAATTGGCGATAAGATCATGTATCTATATAAAGGCAAAAAAGAGTGGGAAGGTTCTAAAAAGGATATTATTTTTAGTAAAAACGGCCAATTAAATGACTTCATTTTTGCTTCGGAATTTTTACAGGGCGCCAAAGCAATACGGATGCTTGAAGTAGAGGGGAAAATTGAAGAAGGCACTGCTGTTGAAGAAGCTAAAAAATTAATAGGCGAAAATTAATTTACCTTGAAGTTGCTTTTAATATTCTGATTGTTTCGGCAGGATTTTTTGAACTGAAAACAGTATTACCTGCCACCAAAATATCTGCACCTGCATCAACTAATTCCTGCGCATTCTCAATAGTAACGCCGCCATCTACTTCAATTAAAACATTTAATTTTTTTTCATCAATCAACCTGCGCAATTGCTTTACTTTTTCAATAGAATGCGGAATAAATTTTTGTCCGCCAAAACCCGGGTTGACTGTCATAATTAAAACATGATGCAGGTCAGCCAAAATATCATCCAATAGAAAAACAGGCGTATGCGGGTTGATGGCAACTGCAGCATTCATTCCCAACTCTTTTATCTGCTGAATATTGCGGTGCAGGTTTGGGCAAACTTCATAATGCACAATAATATTATCGGCACCGGCTTTCTTAAATGCGGGCACTAAATTTTCGGGCGTTTCAATCATCAAATGCACATCACAAATTTTTGATGTGGCTTTTCGCACATGCTCAATTACAGGAATTCCAAAACTTATATTAGGAACAAATTGCCCGTCCATTACATCTAAATGCAGCCACTCTGCCTGGCTTTCGTTTACCATTTTACACGCTTCTTCCAGCTTTAAAAAATTAGCGGCTAATAATGATGGAGCAACGATGGACATAGTTGTTATTTAAGTCAAAAGTAAAAATTAAAAATCCAAAACACTAAACATGAAAATTTATTCAGCACCTAATTGTTTTAAATGTACGCTTGCTTCATCCATTGTAGGATCAAGTTGTAATGATTGTTTGAATCTTAAAACAGCACTGTCTTTTTTATTCATCATTTCATAACAACGCGCCATATAATAATATGCATCAGCATATAAATTATTTACCGTTGAAGCAAACTGAAAAACATCAAGCGCTTTTTGATATTGCTGTTCATCGAAATAAACAAGCCCTTTTTCTATGTATGCATCCATATACGTGTAGTTGTTGCGAATGCATTCATTAAAATATTTAATCGCGTCATCGCCTTTATGTAAACGCGCATAATATACACCTGTTATAAACGCACAATCTGCATCTTTATCTCTTCCTAAACCCAATGCTTTAACTCTTGAGCAAAGTAAAATGGCGCGATCATTTTTCATTTCAGCATATAAATTGGCGAGCGCTAATAGTACATCCGGCGATTCATATAAAGCTGCTGCATGAGAATAACTTTTTAGAGCCAGCGTTGTATCGCCTGCGTCTTCTGCAATTTGACCCTGAGTATAAAGCAACCCATAATTTGAAGTATCATTTGCCACTAATCTATCCATTTGCACTAATGCTTCTTTATACATTTTTACGCTGTCTAATGCAAATGCATATTGAAGCCGCAGGCCGGTACTATCAGGAAATTGCTGCAATCTTTTTTGCATTGAATTTACCAATGGCATCATTGCATTTTTTGCAGAATCTTTTTTATTTATAGCGTTCTCATTATTGTTACAGGAGAAAAGAAAAAAGCACGCAGAAAATGTACAAAGAATTGTTGAAAGTGCGGAGACTTCGCATCGCTTAGTTGCGCGAAATAAATACTTCATTAAATAAATATGTTTATGCTTTTTCTAATGCAGGAAGTTTGTTTGTAACTGATTTGTGCATGCGTTGCAAGAAAGACAACATTTCATCCATATTATCAACATCATTCACTACCAATAAAAAATTTTTACCAACCTGTTTTAATCTTGCTTTGTTGGTTGATGTTTGCAAATATTGCATAATGTTTTTAAACACATCACTTTCAAAATATGGCGAATCATTTTTATTGATGAAATAACAACGCAGCGTTTTATCTTTCAATGTCATTTTTTCAAAACCCAAATTAACGCCAGCCCAGCGGCAGCGAACTGTTGTAATTAAGTCTTTTACTTCTTTTGGAATTGTACCAAAACGATCTAATAATTCTTTTTCAAAAGATTGCAAATCATTTTCGTTCTCACAATTATCCAATCTTGTATAGAGCGATAAACGTTCTGTTATACTTTCAACATATTCATCGGGAATTAAAATTTCTAAATCTGTGTCAATAGTGCAATCAATTACAAAATCATCCTGTTTGCTAATCTCTTCTTTAAATACATCTTTGAATGATGTGCGTTTTAATTCACGGATGGCTTCATCTAAAATTTTCTGATAAGTTTCAAAACCAATATCAGCCATAAAACCTGTCTGTTCTCCACCCAATAAATTTCCTGCACCGCGAATATCCAGATCACGCATCGCAATTTGAAAACCACTTCCAAGCTCGCTGAATTGTTCCAATGTCTGCAAACGTTTTCTTGAATCAGTTGGCAACGTTGCCATTGATGGCGCCAACAAATAACAAAAAGCTTTCTTGTTGCTTCTTCCAACTCGACCGCGTAACTGATGCAGATCGCTTAAACCAAATTGATGTGCATTGTTAATAATGATCGTATTTACATTCGGAATATCAACACCACTTTCAACAATATTGGTGGAAACAAACACGTCATATTTTCTATCTATAAAATCAAGTAAGCGTTCTTCGAGTTGGTCGCCTTCCATTTGTCCGTGAGCAAACGTGATGCTTAAATCAGGGCAAAGACTTTGTATCAGCGCAGCCATTTCAGCCAAAC
>JBDUEO010000132.1:0-7904 GCA_040002335.1 Parafilimonas sp.
ATACCAATTTTTCTTTCTAATAAAGGATCGTAGCCCATACCAACAATTACATCAGTATTATCGCCGGCCTGCATACGCAAATAACTGTTGATGATTTCAAGTTCATCCATCGTGCATTCAAAATCGCCTTCTGCACTATTGATATTTATTAAAATCCATTTTGCACCACGAATATCATTATCGTTCAGCAATGGAGAATTTAATGCTTCTTCAATGGCACGTTGTGCGCGTTCTTCGCCTTCAACAGATGCGCTGCCTAAAATAGCAACGCCACCATTTTTCATAACGGTGCATACATCAGCAAAGTCAACAATAACATGGCCGCGGCTATTAATAATATCAGTAATACATTTAGCTGCAGTTGCCAAAACGTTATCTGCTTTATTAAAAGCTTCTTTCATTTTTAGATTACCATATTGCATGCGCAATTTATCGTTACTTATAATAAGCAATGTATCAACATAAGGCTGCAATCTTTTTATACCTTCTTCTGCTTGCAATAAACGGCGCGGGCCTTCAAAACCAAATGGTGTGGTAACAATACCAACCGTTAAAATATTCATCTCGCGACAAACCTGCGCAATAATAGGCGCGCCACCTGTTCCGGTTCCGCCACCCATGCCTGCACATATAAATGCCATTTTAGTATTTACTTCTAATATGCGCCTTATTTCTTCAAGGCTTTCTTCTGTTGCATTTTTGCCAACTTCAGGGTTAGCGCCAGCACCTAAACCTTGCGTTAAGTGCGGCCCGAGTTGTACTTTATTTGGAACAGGGCTTTGCTCCAACGCTTTTGCATCTGTATTACAAATAATGAAGTCTGTGCCTTCAATATTTTCAGCATACATGTAATTTACAGCATTGCTGCCGCCGCCGCCAACGCCAAGCACTTTTATTATTGATGATTTTTGCTTTGGCAAATCAAAGTGTATCATAAAATTATTTTTTGTGGTTAGTAAGTGAGTAAGTATGTTTTTGTTTCCGGTTGTATCTATTTTATTTCTTTATCGTCTTCTTCTTTAAACATATCAATTAAACTGTCTTTAAATTTATCCCAGAAGTTATTCAGGCCTTTTGTGCGTGCTGCAATATTTATCTTTGGCTTCTTTTGTTCTTTTACATCAGCTTTTGTATCTTCTTTTATCAGCACTTCAGGCACATCAACCTTCTTAAATTTATTATCAAACTCTTTACGTTTGTGTTCATAATCATTATATCCTTTTAATATTAAACCAATACATGTCGCATACATTGGTTTCTTTAATTCATCAATATGATTTGGCGCAAGATGTTCGTTAGGAAAACCAATGCGTGCATTAATTCCGGTGCAGTATTCAGTTAACTGTATAAGATGTTTTAACTGAGAGCCGCCGCCTGTTAAAATAATTCCACCGTTTAATGCACGGCTGTCTAAGCCAATTGATTTTATATGATAGGTAACAAAATCAAGTATCTCGCTCATTCTTGCCTGAATAATTGATGCAAGATTTTTTACGCTGATCTCTTTTGGCGCCATGCCTTTTAAACCCGGAATGGTGATGAATGCATTTGCTTTTGCTTCGTCTGCGAGTGCAGTTCCAAACTGAACTTTCATAGCTTCGGCCTGGCCTTTTAATACACCTAAACCCATGCGTATATCGTTGGTAATATTTTCGCCACCAAACGGTATAACTGCAGTGTGTTTTAAAATGCCATCATAAAAAACAGCAAGATCACTTGTACCGCCGCCAATATCAAGAATAGCAACGCCAGCTTCCATATCCACATCACTCATTACAGCACTTGACGACGCAAGCGGTTGAACACCAAATCTTTTGTTTTTAAACCACTTTTATCAACAGCGCGATAAATATTTCTTATTGCATTTCTGTCTCCTGTGATGATGTGAAAATTTGCGCCCACTTTTACGCCATTATAACCAACAGGATCTTTTATGTTCTGATAATTATCAACATGAAAATCCTGTGGTATCACATCAATAATCTGATCGCCTGCGGGAATAAAAGTTTTGCGCTGATTTTCGATAAGTAAATCAATTTCCGATCTTATAATTTCAACATCTGCATTCTGGCGAACAATATCGCCGCGTGTTTGCAAACTTTTTATGTGATGTCCGGCAACGCCAACATACACATCTTTAATTTCAAGGTCAGGGTTACTTTTTGTACAGGTTGCCAACGCTTGCTGAATAGCTTTAATAGTTTGATCAATATTCAGCACCTGTCCATGTTGAACGCCGTTACTATCTGCGCGGCCAAACCCAAGAATTTCAAGCTTGCCGTATTCATTTTTTCTGCCGGCAATAGCAGCAATTTTTGTAGTGCCAATATCGAGGCCTACAATAATCGGCATACCTGTATCGTCGTAACCAGGTTTTAATTCGCCGTTTTTACTTTCGTTCATAGATTGTGTTTTAGTTGTTTGTTATTATAAAAAACTTCTTGTTTTATTTTAAATATTTAATGCTTCTTCTTCATTATGGCTTTCGGCTTTTTTATGTCTGTCTTTTTCTTTTTACTACCTGCTTTTTTTACAACAGGTTTAACCACTTTTTTTATTTCTTTTTTATGTATAACTTCTTTTGCCGGTTTATTTGTTACGATTGGCGCAGCATCAACAGCAACCGGTTTTGAAATTGGCGCTGAATAAATCGTATCATTTAAAACAGTACTCAATTTTGTATCAGCCTGCTTTAACTGGCGCATTGCTTTTGCAGTATCAGAAATTGTATAACCTTCACCTTTTCTTACTGCTACCACTTGTCCTTCATATTGTACATCAATCGCACTATATTTTTCAAACCCAACCTTCGCAAAAAACTGTTTATAAAATGCAAGCAGTTTCGTAAATTTTTCATGTAAACTATCAGCATTACCAATTCTTATAACCTGGTCGCCAACCACCGGCGTTATTTCATAAGTGCGTTGCTGCGTAATATTTATTTGCGCAGTTTGTTCATTTAAAAAACTATCTGCAGTTATATATTTTGCAATTGATGTAACATCATTCAACACCAAACTATCTGGTTTCGATAAAACATTTTTGTCTGAAGGAAATGCAGTAAATACCATTACTCTTGCTGCTGTATTTTCATTTATTGGCAAACGCAAACCACTGCTGTCTATATAAAAAGAATTACCGCTTACAGTAAAAATTCTTGCAATTGGCTCACGCTCTGAAATATTTACATGTAATGTTTGATGATTATCAAAAAATAATTCTGCATCTTTTATCCATGTATTTTGCTTTAACTGTTCTTCTGCTTTTCTTAAATTGATATCATCTAAAGTTTTGCCTGCAGTAATATTATTTTCATTCAACGTATTTAAAACATCTGCCTTTTGTACAAACATGTGCTGGTTGATGCGTTCAATTTTTACATCAATAGCGGCGCATACTTTTGAATTTTTTTCTTTCATTGCAGCAACAAGCAATACAACGCAGCATAAACCCAGCGCCGACCAGCTAATTGTTTTTATTTTAGTTTTTACACTCATGTTACTGCATTAACTTTTTTATTTCTTTTAATCTAACAGGTTTTAAAAACCTGTTAGATTTGTAAAATTTCTTTTACAGGTTCAACCAACGCATCAATATCTCCGGCTCCGCACATCACCAATAACTTTGGCTTGTATAATTTCACCCAATCCAGCATTGCGTTTTTATCCAGAATTTGTTTTTGTGGCAATTGCATTTTATTCAATACTAATTCGCTTGTTACGCCTTCCATCGGCACTTCGCGTGCAGGGTAAATTGGTAATAAAACTACTTCATCAGCCATATCCAAACTGTGTGCAAACTCATCTGAAAAATCATTTGTCCTGCTGTATAAATGCGGTTGAAAAATCACGGTTAATTTTTCATCACCATATAAACTTCTTACGCCGCTTAACAATGCTTTTATTTCAGCAGGATGATGCGCGTAATCATCAATCAATACGTGTTTATTAGTCTTTAACACATATTCAAATCTTCTGTGAACGCCTTTGAAGTTTTTAATTGCCTTCTTAATTTTATCGTCGTCAATCTTCAGGTATTTTCCAACCGTTATTGCAGCAATACTATTTTCAATATTATGCAAACCGCCCATGTGCAACTCAACATTATTCAGCTTCCATTCTTTGCTTAAAACATTATATTTATAAGCGCCATTTATTACTTCAATATCATCAGCATAAACATCTGCTGCTTCATTATCGTACGCATACGTATAATGTGTTGAAGCATTCAAATCTTTACTTCTTCTCAATCCGCATTTAGAAATAAGGCAACCATTATTCTTTATTTTTTTTGAAAAATCAACAAACGCATTTTCCAATTCTGCAACAGAACCATAGATATCAAGATGGTCTGCATCCATAGCTGTTATCACTTCCACATCAGGCGATAGTTTTAAAAAGCTTCTGTCATATTCATCTGCTTCAATTACAGCAACATTATTTTTACTGCTCCAAAAATTGGTTTTATAATTTGATGAAATGCCGCCCAGAAAGGCGTTGCAACCGTAACCACTATCACGAAGCATGTGCGCTATCATGGTGGTTACGGTTGTTTTGCCATGTGTTCCCCCTACGCATATATTGTAAGTACTTTCGGTAATCCATTGCAGTATATCACTGCGCTTTACAACCGTATAATTATTCTCTTTATAATAAATTAATTCTTCATTATCTGCAGGAATTGCCGGCGTGTAAACAACCACATCAACATCTTTCGGAATCACATTTACATCTTCTTCAAAATGCACATCAATGCCTTCAGCTTCCAGTTCGCGTGTTAATGTTGTGATCGTTTTATCATAACCGCTAACCATTGCACCGCGGCTTTTAAAATATCTTGCCAAAGCGCTCATGCCAATGCCGCCTATGCCGATAAAATATATTTTTTGTATGGCTGATAATTTATTCACCTACACTTTTTAAAATTTCTGCTGCTATTTTCTTCGCTGCACCTTTTTTTGCAAATGCAGCTATATTATGCGATAATTTTTTTTGCAATGCTTCATCTTTTGCCAGGTTTGTTATTTCTGAAAACAATCTTGTTTTTACCATTTCATCTTTTATCATTAATGCTGCATTTCTTTCTACCAAATATTTTGCATTCATGGTTTGATGATCTTCCGCAGCATGTGGAAACGGAACAAAAATTACCGGCTTCTTTGCCACGCATACTTCCGCAACTGCCATTGCGCCCGCTCTCGATACAACTATGTCTGCGGCTGCATAAGCTTTATCCATTTCATTTATAAAATCAGTTGCCCACACATTGCTTAATGGTTTAGCCCTTTCCAAATAACGTATTGACTTTGTTTTGCCTGTTTGCCAAATTAGCTGCAAACCCAATGGATTAAAATCGGCAATGTGATGTGCAATTAATTCGTTGATATTTTTTGCGCCAAGGCTTCCACCAAAAATTAGTATCGTTGGTTTATGATTTTCTAATTTAAAAAAGCGCAATGCTTCTTCCCTGCACACTTTGCTTTCAAGAATACTTTTACGAACCGGGTTGCCTGTTATTATAATTTTTTCTGCTGGAAAAAATTTATTCATGCCTTCATTCGCAACAAAAATTTTAGTTGCTTTTTTACCCAGCAGTATGTTGCTTTTTCCGGCAAAAGAATTGCTTTCATGAATGAACGTTGGAATGCCTTTTTGCTGTGCAGTTTTTAATACAGGAAAACTTGAATAACCGCCCACGCCAATTACAGCATCGGGCTTAAAATCTTTAAATATTTTTCTTACCTGGAAAAAACTTTTAATTAGTTTAAAAGGAAGCCAGATATTTTTTATCAAAGAACCTCTTTCGTAACCTGCTATGGTTAAACCCTTAATATTATAACCAGCCTGCGGCACTTTTTCCATTTCCATTTTGCCAGTTGCACCAACAAACAAAAATTCTGCTTGCGGCTGCATTTCTTTTATTGCATTCGCAATAGCAATTGCCGGGAATATGTGACCACCTGTGCCGCCACCTGCGATGATAAACCTCACCCCAACCCTCTCCACAAGTGGAGCGGGAGCTTGTACCTCGTTTATAATTTTATCAGCACTCATTTATTCAACTTCAGGTTTTGTTTTTGTTTTTAAATCGTCCACTTCTATCACACTCACTGTTGGGTGGGAATTCAAATCATCACCCGCTGGGTTTAGCTCAATATTTCTCGCCACGCTTAAAATAATTCCGATGGATGCGCAGGTAAATAAAAATGAACTTCCGCCCATACTTACCAATGGCAACGTAACACCTGTAACCGGAATTAGATTTACACCAACTGCCATGTTTGCAATTGCTTGTATGGCTAATGTAAAACTCAATCCCAGTGCGAGGAATGCGCCAAATGCGTACGGACAATTTCTAAACACGCGAATACACCGGAATAAAAAAACGAGGTAAAGAAATATGATGAACAAGCCGCCGAACAAACCATATTCTTCTATAATTATAGGATAGATAGAATCGTTATAAGCCTGCGGTAAATAGTTACGCTGCTTGCTGTTGCCGGGGCCTAATCCAAATACAATTCCGCCGTTTGCGATAGCAATATTTTGTTGCTGTACCTGGTAAGGAATTTCTTCGTTGCTTGCATAAATAAAATCCTGTGTGCGTTGTACCCACGTACCAAACCTGCCCATTGAATTTAAAGTTGCGGCAATACCGGTTTTACTGTTGGTATTTGTTTTTCCGTTTCCACTGTACGTTGAAACAGCAATGGCAACAATAAGCATTACCGGAATTGCAGCTATAAAAAAAACAAGCAGAATATGTTTAATACTAACACGGCCAATAAACATTAATAATAATGATGTTAAGCCGGTTAATAATGCGGTGGAAAGATTTGCAGGCATTATCAATACACAAACAATGGCTACCGGAATAATTAAAGGCAGAAAACCTTTTTTAAAATCTTTTATATCGTTTTGCTTGCGGCTTAGCTGGCGTGAGATATACATGAACAATGCAAGCCTCGCTAAATCGCTGGTTTGAATGGTAAGGTTAATAACAGGAAGTTTTATCCAGCGGCTGGCATCGTTTACTTCAACCCCAAAAAATAAAGTATAGATTAATAACGGAATTGAAATAAGAAACAACCACAACGATATTCTTGAATACAATGTGTAATTAACGCGGTGCATAAAATAAATTACCAACACGCCAATTACAATAAACGCAAGTTGTTTAAATAAATAAACTGATGTATTGCCGTCGTAATATTTATATGCCAGCGATTGTGTGGCGCTATATACAACGAGCAATGATGTTATGGCCAGCAACAACACTATGCTCCATATATATTTATCGCCGCGTGCACGATGATGCAGATCATTCCCCCATCCCCGAAAGGGAGCCATTGAGCTTTGAATATTTTTAAATGTCTGGTCTAACATACTTCGCTTTTAATCTATCAGCGTTTGCTTTATTTATAAATCTTTCACTGCGTTTTTAAATTGCGTGCCCCGGTCTTCATAATTTTTAAACAGATCAAAACTTGCACATGCCGGGCTAAGCAATACCACATCGCCTTTAGCTGCCAGTCGAAAAGAATTGTTTACTGCATCCTGCGCATTTTCTGTATCAATAACCGGCGATACAATTCCATCAAATGCCGCATGAATTTTTGAACTATCAACACCCATGCATACAATCGCTTTTACTTTGTCGCGCACCAGGCCTTCAATCAAACTATAATCATTGCCTTTATCGAGGCCGCCAAGAATAAGCACTACTGGTTTTTCCATACTCTCCAATGCATACCAGGTGCTGTTTACGTTGGTAGCTTTACTATCGTTTATAAAATCAATGCCGCGCACACTGGCCACGTATTCCATGCGGTGCTCAAGGCTTTTAAAATCGGTTACGGCTTCGCGAATTTTTTCTTTTCGTATGCCAAGAACCATTGCTGCAAT
>JBDUEO010000133.1:0-7873 GCA_040002335.1 Parafilimonas sp.
GGCAAAGGAATAATTATGAAAAATATCTAACAGATTACTGGCAAAATGATTCGCTCACGCAGCATTATACAACCCTGATTCAATATGCACTGGATACCGTACATACAGGAAAATTTTTCCCGATGAAAGATGATATCAATTTAATCAATCAATATTTTTCAGGCAATAAAAGCAAAGAATTAAAAGACAAGATACAGCAGCATATTAAAGAACAAATGGATGCTGTGCAGCCAATGCTTGAAATATTGAAACAACGTAACATCGTGTTTCAAAAAGAACTTTCGATATAACATATTTATTATTGATCATTAAAAAAATAACCATGAAAAATATTAAGAAACTGTTTACCAAATATGTAATTGCATTCATTGTGATAACAGGCTTTCAATGTGCGGCAGCAGCAGTCGCACCCATATTTGTTGCCTTAATTGGCGCTAAAACCTGGGTTGATAAAAGCGCATTGCCAGATGATCATCATTTCAATTTTATTGTAGACACCCCGGATTCTAACTATTCAAAATTTGAGGGTAATGAGCATACAATTAATAATACATTGCATTTTACAGGCTCCTATACAAACCATGATATACAGTTTACCTATGACGATGATGCTTTGGAAGACAGGGCAGGTAAAACATATAAAGGAACGGTAAATGATGCTTCTGATGAAATGACTTTAAAAGGTACAGATGCTACAGACCCGCTGCCTGCCGTTACTTTAAACTACCCGTAATTTTGTTAATGCAGTACACAAATATTATTTGATTTTTCTTTTATAAACAGTCTATTGCATACATTCTTTCTGGTGAAAGCGTTACATAAAATGTTGCTTGCACCTTACGGGTTATTCTTCCGCGTTTTTATAGAAGTAAATCTTGTTTTATGGTGCATATAAAAATGAAGTTGATTTTTTGAAACATTGGCGGAGAGATAAAGCTCAACTTCAACTATGTTTTTGCCTTCATCGTTTTTGTGCCAAGCTCTACTACTTCGCAGTTGGTTATTTGTTTGCCATTGATCACGAATTTTATAATGGTTCTCACTTTATGCCAGCCTTGCAGGCCCACAGCACCGGCATTCATGTGCAGGCAATGCAGCTTGTCATCGTATATTATTTTTAGTATGTGCGAGTGGCCTGATATGAATAACTGCGGTTGCTCTTTTAGTATCACATCTTTTACACCGGGCGCATACCTGCCGGGGTAGCCACCAATATGTTTCATCAACACTTTTACTTCTTCGCAGTTAAACAATAGCTGCCCGCCAAATTCACTTCTTACATCATAGCCATCTATATTGCCATAAACGCCCTTAACTGGTTTTATGGCCCGCAAACGGTTGGCAATTTCAATATTTCCAAAATCACCTGCATGCCATATTTCATCGCAGTTATTTAAATGTTTTAATACTGCATCGTCCAGGTAATTATGTGTGTCTCCTATCAATGCTATTTTGGTCATGTGGTGGTTGTGTTGCGGGCAAAGCTATGGTTAAGAGTGGTTTGGTGATGATATTGTACACCTGCTAAACTTTAAATAGCACAACTGTCAACATGGTTAGTTTTATTTTACTAATGAAGCTTGTCAATTGTAAATGCTATGTTTCATGCCCCGCCACATTAAGCTTTGCAATAAAGATCCTGCTGCGACAGAAGTTAGCTATACATAAGCTCTGCGACTTATACTTGCGATTTATAGTAAGGGTTCTAAAGTGTTTTATAAAATATTTTAACTATGCTGTTAAGTTCGGTATATTTAGCTATTCATTTATTATTGTAATGAAACATACAATTATCACACTCCTGCTAATTATTATTTTTGCCAATACTGCATCTTCTCAGCAAAAACCAAAAGATACCGCTAATAAAAACAACCCTCTCAATACCATGTCTTATCAGCCAAACGAAAAAGATAATATTGATAAAAGCAATGCTACCGATACGACGCCACACCACAGTTTATTGCAGGCTATTTTGGATAGCCTTTCCAAATCGCTTACACCGGTAAAGCCCACTGAAAAGAATGCCCGTATTGCTTACGAGTTCAGGCAGTTTAGGATATATCCTTCTGAAGATGCATTGGAGGTTTTGTATATTTTAAATCCATGGTTGGCCAATGTGCAAGGTGATATTCCTGCTTCAAGGCCTATTAAAATGCCTGATTTCCCTACTTTAGGTAAAGAAAAAAGAATAGCACTCAGAAATGCCTATAAAGCTGCTTTAAAACCAGACCCATCTGTCGGCGTGTTATTTGATTCGCTTGCAGATATTTTTAACCAGTTGACACCCGATATACAACAACCACAACAAACAGGAACGGGCGGCCTCAGGGATAAACTTAGCCAAAAGACAAATAAAAATAAATTAGCAATTATTAAAACTAAAATAATACCCAATTTAGAACGATCTATCACTGCAGTACGTAAAGCAGAGGCTGATTATATTAACGCATCGTTTGCCGAACTGGTGAATAATCTAAGAATTGAAAATATAAGTGAGGATGATCTTGCAGCAGTAATCAATGGATTTTTAATTGCCTCCAGTTATAGTTATTATGTTGATGTAAATACCAACGATAAAGAATCTTCACTGGCATACAATTCCAAAAAATCGGTATTTCTTTTTTCAAGGCTGATACAGGATGAAATTAAAAAAACAGATGCCCCGTTGGGCACAACTTCAGATGTTATCAAATGCCGTATTTTTATTTACAACCCACAGGGCCAAGTTATATCCAAAAGGTTTGATGTGTATTTCAGGCCCTTTATAACTACATACAGCCTCAAATATTGCAAAACATATAGTGATACAACTGGTTATATAGGAGAAGGCTCCTGGAATGCAAACGCTGTAAGCCCCTGCGCTGTTACAATACCTAATAATTCTAACTGGGCAATTTATTTTGATGATCCTTCTTATAAACATGTATATACTACCGGAACAAAATACAACTTTCAAAACCTCAGCGCACTTAACGGTGATGAGAATAGCGATTTTTACAGGTTACTTATAGTTTATCACGGCAAATAACAATGGATAAAATAATAAAAGAACGGTTATCTGTTATTGTAAGTTTTGTTGTGGGTGGCACTGCAGGATTTAGTTTATCAAGCTTTATACAGGCGCAGGAGATAAAGCAATGGCTAACCGGTATTGCCATTGCATTTTCGCTAATAGTCAGCCTTATTATTTCAGCATGGTATAAAAGTATTAGTGGTAACAAAAAGAAATTCGTCAGGTACGCCGTTATATGTGCTGTAATTTTTGTGGTTATGATGCCTGCTTTCTTTGTATTGTATAATATGTTTGAAACAAGGCTGCCCGTTACAGTACAATCCCGAGGCAGGAATTATATAACTACGGATTCTGTTTTTATAAGAGGCCTTTATTTTAGTGGCGAAGCTAAAAGTGAAATAGACGCTCTTAAGAAAAGCAACCCTGTTGCAGGCTTTCAACTTGCAGACTTGTTCAAAGACAGTAATTATGATATTGATATGGTATGGACTAATACATCACGCATACTTGCCAAGCTGCTCATTATTTTTTCATACATGTTTTTCATAGCCTCGCTTATAGCTTGCATTACATTTACAACTGAACTAATACAGGATACCAGCAACCCGGTTTTGGAGCAGAAAAAATAATAGGCTTTTGCCTCAATTTAGTTTTTGCCTTTGGTGGTTAGCAATTGAAGGACAACACATAAGGCAATCATTAGCTATATCGCAATTTCTTCGTTATTTCTTCGGTGGTATCCGCTAGTTGCTTGTTGTAAGCATCGAACAAATGTCTTTTAATGAAATAATTGTTCAGGTTAATGTTTGACATGAGTTATAAAAGGAAATTAGATTCGTGCGGACACGAACCCTGGCGTTGGAAAAATCTGTTCCAATACCCAGTATTATATTATTACCATAACAATACTGTTGCTTACTAAATATATACTCCTGACTTTTACGATTTTTAGAAGGAACAAAACAAGTATTTGAATGCTTCTTATTCCAATGTTTTAAAAGAGAAACAAAAGACCACGAAGCGGCTATATTTTCATTACTATCTATTAAACCAATAAAGCTATCTGCTTTAATTATTTTATTAGAAATAGCGTCGAAGCCTGACCAATCACGGCTTTCTTTTTTTCCTTTCATATCTTCCAAAATAAAATGCAGAAAGTTTATTACTTACGATTTCAATGTATTGATCTTGTAATATTTCTTTTATTAAATTTTCTGAACAATTAAATTGTATCGCTAAATCAGTTAAGTCAAGTCCTTTTAAATATCTTCTGGCTATTTCTTTTTTTATTTCAGTTGAAAACTTTTGCTTCTTTAAATTTTTTATTTCTTCTTTATAAACGACCAGCTCTTTTAAAATATCATCAAGTGCTACTGGGTTTATTTTAATAGTTTGTGATTTGGGTAGTTGATCGGGCATATCAATAATCTGTTCAATTTGAATAAATTCATTTCCATTCTCATGTTCCAAAAGCTCTATTTTAAAAATGCTTTTCTCATATTGAAGCAGACTTGTTTTAATGGTATGAGACATTTCAATCTATATAAATTATCGCTAAAAAATTAATACTAATATAGTTGTTATAGCGTACGAAATACTTTTAAATTAATTGGAAACCAATATTCATTAAATACTCAAACGTATCATCATAAAAACTTGTTTTCCTTGTTGCATCTTCATCATCACCTCGAGGTACAACAATCACCATTCCCTGCCTTGCTCGGGTTAATAAAACACGATAAGCATTTTTTAAATATTGCCTGCGCTCTTCTTTCCTAATATTATTCCATCTATCGCCAACAAAAGAATAGAATTGCCAATTGTTTTCTGTATATCTGAAATCAGCATCCCAAGTTATACAAGCCCAATCTAATTCTAAACCTTGTACATGAAATTCTGTTGCCACATCTTCTAAATAATAAGAAGAACGCACATCTTCTTTGCCATCTAAAAACCAATGTATAGGATCCATAGGTGATTTAACATCTATAGCATAAGGCTTTAAGCGCTGCGCTTGAGAAGAAACAACAATACCATATCGTTCTGTTCCTCGCGCTTTTTCTTTCAACCATTTCTTTGCTGTTATTAAATCTCTTGTCAATACAATTGCATATTTATCTTTTATTGCATTATAGTTTTCTTTTGCTTCTTCAATATTTAAGTCGAGTAAATTTTTAATTAATAAAGAAAGATTTTCAGCGCGAAATGAACGCATGGAAACAGATAAGTGTAATGAATGATTTGTAAACACATGTTGATGCTGGTTTAAAATTTTTAAAGAATTACCCGCTGCATACTCACTATCAGTTAATCTATTTGAAATATATACTTGCCAATTTTGAAACGAACGATTGAGTGATTCAATCCATTCAGTAATACCTGCTTCGCCTGTATTAATTTCTTGACCACCACCAACTAGACAAATAACAACTGCCCAATCTTGATGTCTATCTAAGCAAGAAATAAGAAACTCCGGTTCTGAATATATAAAGTTGGGAGTATTCTTTTTTCGCAACATAAAGTTTGCAGTTTGCACACGATTCCATGCTCTTTGCGCTTCATCAAAAATGGCAACATGTTCAAAAGGAGGTTTTTCATCTCTTAAACATTCATCTCTAAAATTGTGTACGTTCTGAATGAATAATTTCACTTCACTCATTATTTCATTCTTTCTAACTTTCTTGCCTTGCGCTTTTTCTCTCTTAAATTTATCTCTTGTTAAAGCTTCACGTAAAACGGCTACTAAAGGTCCGTTGCCAGAAAGAAATACACTTGTGAGTTCTTCATTTTTATCTACATGTTTAGTTGCAATATCAAGTCCAACTAAAGTTTTGCCTGCACCAGGCACACCGGTTACAAAACAAATAGTCTTTTCTTTTTTATCTCTTGCGTTATGAATAATTTTAGATAAAGTACTACTTGTTTCACTTAGATTAATAGCAGCCGCATCACTTCTGGATATTTCTTCAACTGCGTGCCCATTGTACAAAGCCATTGCCGCTTCTATTATAGTTGGTGTTGGTGAATAACGACCTTCTATCCAAGTATCTGCATTAATTAATTCTCCGTCTGCAAAAAGTAAAACGTTTTTTATTACTTCACTTAAAAGATGTGTATTTGTTTTAATAGTGAATAAAATATTGTCATTGTGTGGCGTTGTAAGTATTAAAGGCAAACAATCTTTAGCTGCAGTTGCAATTAAAACCGGCGCAATTAAATGTTGATGACTTGTTTCGTGAAAGTTTTTTAAATCCAATGCATAATCTAAAGCTTGATCAGACGCACTTAATAAAAATTCTTTTTCACCAATTTTAAATTCAAGAACGAAGATTACATTTTGAATGATTAGCACAACATCAATTCGCTTGCCCATTCGAGGAATAGAATATTCGAAAAAGATAGATCCCTGATAATTTAATAATACATCTTTAAGGATTTTTATTTCTTGCAACCATGCTTCGCGTTGTGTTATTTCTAATGCGAATTCATTATTACCGGCTAAGATTCCTAAGATTATATCAGAGGTTGAAGAGCAAAAGTTAGAAATGGTATCTGAATAAAAACTGCGGTTCATTAAAAATAAAAATAATCATTAATCTTTACCAAACATTTCTTCATCTTCCATTATAAATAAATACTCAGGTTCATGATTAATACATTCATGAATTGAAGTTTTAGAATTGGTATGAGAAAAATCAGCCAGCCAATTAGTTCTTCTTCCGCAATACGGACAAGTAACGGGCTGATCACTGATTATGAAAATTTCAAGTTTTGTTACCATATAATTTTTCTATTCATTAAAATTTTGCATGTAAAAATTCTCATCAACATCTCCGGCTTTGTATTCTTGCTTTTAATAGCAGCCATGTTTTTATTGCGAATTTCTTTGCTGTGTACATCTGCCATCCCGCAAAATTAAATTGTAGATTTGCAATATGGCTGATAAACAAACCATACTTGAAAAACTGAAACAGGCTAAACCATCTTTGGAAAAAAAATATGGCGTGAAACAGATAGCTCTTTTTGGTTCCTATAGCCGGAATGATGCTGTTCAGGGAAAAAGCGATGTGGATGTAATGGTTGATTTTTACCAGCCTATTGGCCTTGATTTTGTTACGCTTGCTGACGAACTGGAAGATCTGCTGCAGGTAAAAGTAGACCTTGTATCCCGCGGCGGCATAAAGCCAAAATACTTTTCTGTAATTGAACCTGATCTTATATATGTCTGAAAGAGAAGTGCTTTTATTGCTGGAAGACATGAGAGACGCAGCCCGTAAAATTCTCAGTTATACAAACAACATGTCGTTTGAAGATTTTCTTGCGGATGATAAAACAATTGATGCTGTCGTAAGAAATTTTGAGATAATTGGTGAGGCAGCAAAACGTATTCCTGAAAACTTTAAAACAGATCATCCCGAAATAGAATGGCGGGGAATGGCCGGTTTAAGAAACAGGATTATTCATGAATATTTTGGAGTAGATTATAAAACTGTTTGGAAAATAAAAGAAGAAAATATTCCTGAGCTGATTGATTATATTCAGCAGGCTATTGAAAGTTTAGGCGCACAATCCGGAGACTAATTTTTTTAATGTTCTTTCTGCTTTTGCTGGTTTTAAATTGCATTCCCAAAGTGTAATAATTTTCTATTCTTCTTTTTTCAAAGCTTTCATAGCTTTTCCATCATTAGCAATATTGCCATTAATTTTATTCAGCCACCATTCTGTTCGGGTTTTGGGTACAACATAATATTTACAGTTTTCGTGTCCATGCCAGAAACAGCCATGTACAAAAATTACAGTTTTATATTTTGGTAAAACAATATCAGGTTTACCGGGCAATGTTTTATCATGCAGCTTATA
>JBDUEO010000134.1:0-7852 GCA_040002335.1 Parafilimonas sp.
CTTTCAATTTTGCGCAAAAGTAAGTTTTGTAGCGAAATAACCAAATGCACTTTTTATAAAGTTATTAATGTACATCAAAACTTATTATTTTGTTGGGTTGAAATGAATTGTCTCATCTTTGATGAGTTCAAAAAATGCAGTAAAATTTATGCTGATTGCACGTAACATTAAAAAGAAATATGGCCTGGTTGAAGTATTAAAAGGCGTTGATCTTAAAATAAACAACAGCGAAATTGTGTGTATCATCGGTTCTTCAGGCGCGGGCAAAAGCACCTTATTGCATATATTGGGAACTTTGGATGCACCCGATGCCGGAGAAATTTTTTTAAATGATGTGCCGATGCATAATTTAAAAGGCAAAAAGCTTGCAGATTTTCGTAACCATCATATTGGTTTTGTTTTTCAGTTCCATCATTTATTACCTGAATTTACTGCCCTTGAAAACGTTTGCATTCCATCATGGATCGCGGGCAATAATAAAAAATATGCCGAAGAACAAGCTATCGGGTTGCTTACTACTTTAGGCTTGAAGGATCGCATTGAAAACAAACCTTCACAATTAAGTGGCGGGGAGCAACAGCGTGTTGCCGTTGCACGTGCTTTGATAAATAAACCAGATATTGTTTTTGCTGATGAACCAACAGGTAATCTCGATTCTGTTCATGCAAGAGAATTGCACCAGTTATTTGTTGATTTGCGAAATCAATTCAAACAAACATTTCTTATTGTAACCCACAACGAAGAAATGGCAGAAATGAGCGATCGCATTCTGCACATGAAAGACGGAAGAATAGTTGAGTAGTTCACTCGTTCACAAGTTCAAATGATTAAGCGTTCTGTTAAGCTTTTTAAACAACTTGTGAACTAGTAAAATCGTAAACATTTAAACTCTTATATCTTTGCACGCGAAAATTTAAAAGCAATGCAACTATCTTCTCTACTTCAAAGATTTAATGAACCGGAAACTTTAAAAATGGCGAAACTTGGCCGTGAATTAAGAGCGAAAGGTGTTGATGTAATTGACCTTAGTTTAGGCGAACCGGATTTTAATACGCCTGAACATATAAAACAGGCTGCAATACAAGCCATCAACGATAACTGGAGCCATTACACACCAGTTGCAGGCTACGCCGATTTACGCGAAGCTGTTTGCGCAAAGTTTAAACGCGATAATGATCTTGATTATAAACCTGAAAATATTGTTGTATCAACAGGGGCAAAGCAAAGTTTAGCCAATACAATTTTAGCTTTGGTGGATAAAGGCGAAGAAGTAATTATTCCAACACCATATTGGGTAACTTATTCTGAATTGGTGAAATTAGCAGAAGGAAAAGTGGTTGAAATTCGCACTAAACAGGAAGACGATTTTAAAATTTCTCCGCAACAATTAGAAGCTGCTATCACGCCAAAAACAAAAGCGTTTTTATTTTCTTCACCTTGCAATCCATCAGGTGCAGTGTATTCAAAAGAAGAATTAAAAGCGTTAGCTGATGTGTTCAGCAAACATCCAAATATTGCCATTATTTCAGATGAAATTTATGAATATATAAATTTTATTGGAAGGAATGAAAGCATTGCACAATTTGATGAAATTAAAGACCGCGTAATAATTGTGAATGGTTTAAGTAAAGGTTTTGCAATGACGGGTTGGCGCCTCGGTTATATTGCTGCGCATCCTGATATTGCAAAAGCAACTGAAAAAATACAAGGCCAATTTACCAGCGGCACCAATTCAATTGCGCAGCGTGCTGCAATTGTTGCATTAAATTCAAGCCTTGAAGCAAGCCATAAAATGGTGGAAGAATTTACAGCGCGCAGAAAAAAAGTAATGCAGCTTGTAAACGAAGTTCCCGGTTTAAATTGTTTTGAACCACAAGGTGCATTCTATATTTTTCCCGATGTAACATACTATTTTGGAAAAAAGGATGAACAAAAAACAATATCAAATGCAAATGACCTTTGCATGTACTTATTAAATACGGCGCATGTTTCCAGCGTAAAGGGTGATGCTTTTGGCGAGCCAAACTGTGTTCGTTTTTCTTTTGCCAACAGTATGCAGAATATTGAAAAAGGCTGGGCGAGAATTAAAGACGCATTGGCAAAATTGAAATAAATATTGCTCACAGAGATAACTGATCAAGCAGAGACTTTCAGTTCTTCTCTGTTATCTCATTAGCTCTGTGCGATAAATTCGTTCTTTAGAAGCTAAACATATCAACATGGATTATTCTTTTCTTGTTTTACTCGTTTCCATATTTGCTGCGCGTTTTATACAAATAAGTGCATTTAAAACTTTAAAAGACGAAGACAGGGCTAAAGTAATGTCGAAAGGCGTTATGCAATTGTCGCAGATCAGCCTTGTATTTACCATTATTTTAATTGCTGCATTTTATTTTTTAATCAGCAAGTATCCTGTTAAATACATTGCCATAACAGCTTCTTTTTTTATTGCATTAGTTGTACAAAGAGTTATTGTATATGTTTTTGTGAGAAGAAGAATGATTAATAGCGATGTGCCTTCATCATACTTATTTAAATATTTTCTTGCCTGGCTGGTAACAACTGTGGGTGTTGCTTTATTTATTGTTTTATTTATGTGGCAATACAAAAATGGAATTAGCTGATAAATTTATAATGTTTTATAACCGTTTGCTTAAAGTGTATAAACACAAAAGCAAACAGGCGAACCGCTTACATATTTCCTGCTACAGAGTGTACGATCACGATCTTCCTGAATTTCCTTTTGCTATTGAATTATATAGCGACAAAATTTATGTTGCTGAATATCGCCGCAGGCATAATATGAGCGATGAAGAACATGAAACATGGCTGCAACAATCATTTGAAGTTATCAGCAATGTGTTGAATTTGCCTGTTGAAGTTATTTAAAGCCGCGAACGAAAACACTTAAATCACCGCGAAAGCGAGCAATACGAAAAGCAAAACAGCGTACAGGAATTTTTTAAGGTAGATGAAAACGGGTTATAGTTTTTAGTAAATCTTACTGACTATTTAGATACCGGTTTATTTCTCGATCACCGCGCCACAAGGCAAATGGTTAGGGCAGAAGCAGATCATAAAAACGTATTGAATTTATTCTGCTACACCGGTTCGTTTTCTGTGTATGCCGCAAGCGGAAATGCAGCCACCGTTACTTCGGTTGATCTTTCAAAAACGTACCTTGAATGGGCGAGAAATAATTTTATTGCCAACGATTTTAATGATGAAAATAAATACCATTTTTATTCATGCGGATGTGCTGCAATATTTACAAACACTTGCACCAAACAGTTTTGATTTAATTATTATTGATCCGCCCACATTCAGCAACAGCAAGCGAATGAAAGATTTTTTTGATGTGCAGAAAGATCATGCGGTAATTATAAATAATGCGTTGCAGGCTTCCTCACCAAATGGCATCATTTATTTCAGCACCAACTATTCAAAATTTGTTTTGGATAAAGCAAACATTAAAGCTTCATCAATAAAAAATATAACCAAAGCCACCACACCTTTCGATTTTGAAGGCAAGTTGAAAAGATTTTGTTTTAAGATTGAAAAATAATATTGCCGGTACGCGTGTTTCAACATTGTGGAAGTGCGCAATAATAATGTGGCAATGCTGGTGCAGGAACTGAATAAAAAAGCGCTAAGCGATATTTTAGTTATGGCTGATATTGAAAGTATGAAATCGGGTATGTACCACATAATTTTTAGCGCAAATGGTTATGCCACACAAACGCAGATACTGAAAATTGAACAGGGCACAACGCTGAGTGAAGAAGTAAAAATGGTGAAGGATAATTAGCTATTTACCAATTTAAAAATTTGACAATGAAAGCAGCTGAAAGGCTGCTTTCATTGTTGTGTATGTTTGGGTATTTGCGTTAGGGAGTTGTGTATATTTGGAAAGGAAGAGTGTCCATTTTCCAGTGGTAGAACTTGAATAGCTCTATTTAATTCGCTATTTTGCACTTAATAACAACCTTATATGTTTTCAAATGAATTAGCCAAAAAACTAATAAACTTGCCTAAGGAAATAGATGGAAGTGATACAACGATTAATTTAAGTGATTATAAAACTCGTATTTACCTAAAAAATAGAGACGAACCTGAATACTATTTTTTATGGGAGGTATCGGCTAATAAAAAAATTAGTTTCAAAGTTTCCTTGCATAGCCAGGAAGACAATACAAAGGAAGGATTGATTAGGATAGATTACAAAGGAGGACACAAAAATCCTGAAACTGTGACTTATGCTATTCCCGATTTATTAAAGCCTTATATTGGCTATTGGTTTACAAATGAACCTCATATTCATATTTATGTGGAAGGTTACAAAGATTTAGTATGGGCGGCACCACTGAGTGTCTATAATTTTCCTACATTGGATATAAATAGCTTCGATGATTTTGCAGATGCTATCAGTTCATTTTCCAAAGAAATAAATGTAACATCGCCTTTTAATGTTCAAAAGCCATTATTATGATTTGGGTAAATTCCTTAATAAAAGATTACTACACATGGTTAAAAAGCAAGACAATTGTTTTAACTGATGAAAACACTGAATGGACTTCAATCCAAACACCTTTTCTCGGCTTGTATAATGATGTTATTGAGATGTATGCCAAAAAAAGTGGTAGTAAAATAATTTTATCGGATAATGGCGACACTTTTAATAATCTGGATTTAGTTGGTTCATCATTAAATAGATCGGGTGATAGAAGAAATATTGCCGAAAGAATTTTATTGAATTATGGAGTACAATTAGATGGGACGGAGTTAATGATTGAAACAACAGAGCAAAATTTCCCCCAGAAAAAACATAATTTTTTGTCTGCTATTATGGAATTAAATGATTTATACGTTTTGTCTAAATCAAATGTAGCTTCCATCTTTAAGGAAGATGTTAGGACCTATCTCGATACACAGAATATCATTTACACACCTGATTTTATTTCCAAAGGTTCTACAGGATTAGAGTTCATGTTTGACTTTCAAATAGCCGGAAAGAATAGTGAGTTAGTATTGAAATCTTTTAATACAATAAATAAACAAACTTTAAGCAGCTTTCTTTTCAGTTGGGATGATATTAAACCTGTGAGAGAAAAAGTAAGTAAGAAAAATGTTACAGCTATTGCTGTATTAAACGATGAAGAAAAACCAATTAAGTCAGAGTACTTGGAAGCATTGAATTCAAAAGGTGCTAATTATATTATTTGGAGTGAAAGAAACAACGACAATAATCTCATTAAATTAAAAGCAGCTTAACAAAATCTCGAACACAAGAAAAGGTTCCCTCAAAACAACATCTTCGCATCTAAGCCTTATTTGTGATGAAATTAAAACCTCGCATTTCATCATTCAACCACACCATTCAATTTCCATTTCACATCATCATTAATAAAATTGAAAACGTTGCATCGGTTTAATTTTTTAATACAGCTTTAGTATAATCTGTTGTTAATTAAGAAAATGCTGTCATCAACGAATTATTTCTATGGTTTCTTTTACAAAACAATTTATATGAACAAAAAATTTACCCTTCTATTCTTAGCAGCATGCATTATTGCTGTTACTTCAAACGCTCAAATAAATAAAGGCGTTAATGCACTTGGAGGCAACTTAAGTTTTTATACCAGCACCGTAAAAATTAATGCAGGGTTGAAAAATACCGGTACAGATTTTTCAATTTCTCCTTCTTTTATGACGGCTTATGCAAACAATCGTACAGTTGGTTTTAATGTTGATTATGGTTATAACAAGAATTCTTTTGTAGACCAGAAAATCAATACTTATGGAGCAGGTGTTTTTTTAAGGCAATATAAACCTTTAGGAAAAGGGTTTTATATTTTTGCGCAGGAAACGTTAGGTTTAGATTATACCAAAAGCACATCACAATATATTGATAGCGTTAGTGCCTCAAACAGTAAACAGATTTACGTTGGCCTTACTGTTAATCCGGGCTTGGCTTATGATGTAAGTAAGCATTTTCAACTGGAACTGCTTTTCTTCAATAATCTTATTTCAGTCAGTTATTCGCACACCACCTCCACATCAAACGCGCCAACCGTGAAAGCGGATAATTTTTCATTGGGTGCAAATCTTGATGGTTCTCAGCTTACATCATTAAATGTTGGGGCGAAAATTTTCTTTGGAAGATAAAGCCAGGCATAGTTTTCTCAAACCTTTAAGATTTAAGCATTCTTAAGTTTTTACCTTCGCCTCCATTAATTACATAAATATGAAACGTTTCGTTACTGGTTTATTTTTAATGATCAGCGTTTGCGGTTCTGTTTTTGCGCAAGAGCAAACAACCACTTCAAACTACGATCAGCACATTGCATTCGATCCTTTATTTTATCCTTCAAGCGGTAATCAATACCGCAGCGCCAGCGGCCAACCCGGTCCTGATTATTGGCAAAACCGTGCAGATTATAAAATAATGGCAACGCTTGATACGGCGCAACACATGGTTACCGGTTCTGTTGTTATTACTTATAAAAATAATAGCCCTGATGAATTAAAATTTTTATGGTTGCAGTTAGATCAGAATATTTATCGCGAAGATTCACGCGGCCAGTCAACCACCGTATTAACCGGCGGCCGCTGGGCAAATACAGCGTTTACGCAAGGTGATGAATTGAAATCTGTATCTGTTGTTTCAAATGGTGTAACATCAACTGCAAAATATAATGTAAGTGATACGCGCATGCAGCTTTGGTTACCGAAACCGCTTGCTGCAAAAACAGGAACTGTACAAATAAAAATTGATTATGCCTTTACAATTCCTGAGCACGGCACAGACCGTATGGGAAGAGTAGAAACAAAGAATGGCTGGATTTATGAAGTGGCGCAATGGTACCCGCGCATGTGTGTGTATGATGATATACTTGGCTGGAACACGTTGCCGTATTTAGGTGCGGGTGAATTCTATCTTGAATATGGTGATATTGATTACACTATTACCGCGCCATCAAACCTGATTATTGTTGGTTCAGGTGAAGTCCAAAATCCTTCTGATGTGTATACATCAACCACTATTAGTCTTCTTAATAAAGCAAAGAACAGTGATAAAACGGTAACGATTATTGGTGCAAACGATTTAGCAGGCAACACTTATCATCCCAATAAACCAAGCCTTACCTGGCATTTTGTGTGTAAGCAAACAAGAGATGTTTCGTGGGCAGCTTCCAAAGCTTTTATATGGGATGCTGCACGTATTAATTTACCAAGCGGCAAAAAAGCATTGGCGCAATCTGTTTACCCAATTGAAAGTGCAGGCGATGATGCCTGGGGCCGCTCTACAGAATTTACAAAAGGTTGCATTGAATTATATTCCAAAGAATGGTATGAATTCACGTATCCATCGGCAACTAATGTTGCAGGTAATGTAAATGGTATGGAATATCCTGGTATTGTATTTTGTTCATGGAAATCAAAGTCTAAAGGTTTGTGGGGTGTTACCAATCATGAGTTTGGGCATAACTGGTTCCCAATGATCGTTGGTTCAAACGAAAGAGAATACCCATGGATGGATGAAGGCTTTAATACATTTATAAATGGTGTAGATACTAAGGTGTTTAATAATGGTGAGTTTGAGGATAAAGACGATATACAAAAGATGGCTAACTATATGCTGAAGAAAGATGCTGATGATATTTTGACAATTCCTGATGTAACACAGCCGGGCTTTTTGGGTATAGCAGCTTATTATAAACCAAGCGCAGGCCTTAATATTTTGCGCGATCACATTCTTGGTAAAGAACGTTTTGATTCTGCTTTCAGAACTTACGTAGCAAGATGGGCGTTTAAGCATCCAACACCGTGGGACTTTTTCAGAACTATGGAA
>JBDUEO010000135.1:0-7844 GCA_040002335.1 Parafilimonas sp.
AAAAGACAATTCTTTATGAATTGCCTTTTATTTTAAACAACGTGCCCAAGACTGGCACTAAACAAGTGTCTGAAAGCCCTTACTGCATTGCGTTTCAGCTTT
This sequence comes from Parafilimonas sp., assembly GCA_040002335.1. Classification (GTDB taxonomy): domain Bacteria; phylum Bacteroidota; class Bacteroidia; order Chitinophagales; family Chitinophagaceae; genus Parafilimonas. Next base: position 103 of record JBDUEO010000135.1, read on the forward strand.
TATGAGGTACAATAGAGGTACAGAAATTGTAATAATGGTAAGTTTGCGTATTAAATTCGTAACTTTTTGAACTCCCCTTTTTTTGATTTTAAATGCACTATAATCTTTATCCTTAGTAAATTTACGTGTCGCCTGCTATTAATGAATGACTTCAAAGTCAAAAATTACTTTAACATGACAAGGTTTTATTTTATACCACTGACATTTACTTTTTTGTCAGTTTTCTTAAATTCATTTTCACAAGAAAGAAAAGTTAGCGCAGAATTAATGAATGTAAAAGATGTATTTGAAGTTGCAAATTTTGATAGAACAAGATGGGAACTTTATGCAAAGTATCATTCCACGGAAGATGCGCCTGTAAAAGCCGAAAATGTTATTGCTGACATTGATAAGTATCTTTCCAAAGTTCCAACAACTGATGGACGTAATGGTGAAATAAAGGAATATAATTTAATTAAAAAATACAGAGATAACCTTGACAGTACTTTTCGAGGACTTCAACTTTTAAGTAGGGACCAATTAGGTGAGTTCATGTATGACATAGGTGTTTCACTACCTGTAGAATTTGGACTTTATGGCGACACTGCTTTATCAGTAATTATATCTGGCATCTTCATTGATAAAATTTATAATACCTTAAAACTAACATCAAAGCAACGGGCAACAAAAGTTGTCACGACGTACATTTTACCATCATTTAAAGCCTTGTCGGAAAATTTTACAAACAAAGAAATAAAATATTTTGGAATGACCTGCGTATATGGCAGTAAAGATTTTACAGATGAAAGTACACTTGCAACCAAATCGGAATTTGTTGCTTTTATTGCTCCAGTTAGTTTAATTAGAAAATATGTTTCAGGGGACTTAACAGAAGATGAATTAGTTGAAGCTTCAGATGTATATATAAGCGATAGAGATATGGTTACGGATATTAAAAAAATAAAAATCGTAATTGAATAATAACCTCTGTTTAATCAGTTTCAAATTACGCTTTGCATTATAATATAAATTAGCGTGTGTTTGCGACAACAATAAATCACCCAAATTTTACAGAAACATTAAAATGAAAAAATACTTATTTCTTTTGTTTTATTTGTTCCATTTTCCAATTGCTGGACATTCTCAGAAAAGCATTGATAGATTTGGCGATTTTATTATTGGCAAAACAACGACAAATATTATTGACTCACTAAAAGAGAAATACCCATTCTATAATTCCGCGTATGAATATGGCGACTTAGAAGTCGAATACAATTTCAGGACTAAAAAAAACTTGAAAGATGAAAAAGCATTAATTCAATATGGAAATGAGGACACTATCAACAATCAATATTTTATCATAGATAGGGATTATGGTTTAAGAACTGATTACTCAAAGTTTACACCATACACAAAAATGGCTTTTTATCATATCAAAAACTATCAGCTAACAGATGAATTATCAACGAAAGATTTGATATTGGTTTTTAGACAAGATACACTTAAACAAATTTTTTTTAGGGACTTTCAAACAGAAAGTTCAAATACTTCAGTTTCAGAAATTCTATCAATAAGATATGGAAAACCTCAAGTTAAAATTTACAGCAAAAGGTCTTGTTATGATATAGAATACCGTCATTTTAATGCTGATGATTTCCAATTTTATTACTGGGATATTGGTTATACTATAAAAATGTACTTTTTATACGCTGTGCAATATGACGCTAAATGTGAAAGTCTCACTTATAACAACGGATACATTTATACTACCAAATTTAAAAACTACTTTGACACAGTAACAAAATTGATAGATGATTTTCATGAAAGAATAGAAGAATTGGAGAAAATTAGAAAGTATCAAGAGTTTTAGTATTATGATTTTCAACATCTGAACATGCAGATAAAAGAAAAACGGACAGTATAAAAAATAAATTTTTGTTGATTAACTAAGTGGAAAAAGCAAGCTATAAACATTAGTCCAAATCACCAATTTAATAACTGCCTCTTATTAATGTTACGTGCAGCCTGTATTTGTTTCCATAGCTTGATATAACGCTTTGTTGGCTTTCCTGCATACTGCTTTTTGAAATGCTTGCCGTAAATCTGTTCGTAAACTTTATCAATACAAAAAAGCTTATCCCATGATCTGTAAAGCATCTTATTTTTATGTGAATAAGTTTGCTTTTCGTACATACAACCCCTAACCGCTAAACGGTGTAAAAAGTATGTATCGGCTAAATAAAGTTTCCTGCATCGGTTTCCGGTATTAGGGCAAAGGAAATACCATACAACCCCTTTCCCAATATTTGAAGGGATTGAAACTAACTGCACCCGATATTTTACAGGCTTATCATTTTTTTTGTATTGCAGTTCAATGAAAGGACTTTTTGTATCGGTGTTTACTTCAACGCTTATGCTGCCTGTTATTCGTTTGTGTTCACCTTCACCCCGGCTCCAGGTTATTGTACCTATTTTCCATTGATCGGGTTTTAAATATCCATTTATTTTTAAGAATGAAATTGATACTGTCTTACATTCATCAAATAAGGTGGGATAGGTTGCAGGTTTTGCCATATCAAATAAATTTTCAGTAACCTAAATCTTTAAGGAACATACTTCATTAAAAGCTAAATGGTTCGCCGTCTGTGGGGTGTACTGCTTCAACTTTCGGGAACACAAAAGGCATAAGCTTGCAAAGAATATTAAGCCTTTCTTTTGGTTCCAGTTCCTTTAAGGTTTGCGGCAATTTCTCAAATTCCTTTCGCATTATTTCCTTTAAAGTCTTTCTTAAATCGGTAGTAAATATTTCACCACTTTCTTTTGTTGCTTTCATGGCTATTAAATTTTATTAATAAATATGCACCCAACACGGGTTATTATCAAAACTTGCATGTATTAATTTCTTTTCAAAGAAGCTGCTTAATTTGGTAAGCGCTTTAGTTTGTTCACCGGGTCTTATCAGTTCGCCGCTTTCATCAAATAGCAGATCGTACACCTTACCCGAAATTGTTTTAATGCCTGCAATTATTAGCTTATTAAAATCATTTCCAGTATGTGTTTCTCCCAGCATAGAAATAACATCTTTTGAATGAATGTTAAGCAAATCATTTTGAAGGTCTGTAACAGGTTTATTTAATTGAACGGGTTGTATCACTGTTTCCAGTAAAGCAAAATCTTTGTAACTATATCTTATAAGATAATCCGCCAAATCTAAACCTTGTTTTTTTTCTGCTTCAGTTGCTTTGCGTTCCAATAAATCGGAAACAATAAACCGGGCAATGTGTGAAAATTCATTTGCTTTTTTACTCCAAAGCTGAAACCCGTTAAGATCGGGAAACAGGGCAATATTTCGCCCGGCTAATACTTTACACTTTTCCAAGCTCAAACCGTCTTTGCTCCCGGCTGCAATCCAAATGAATTGAGGTAAATAAACGCTTGCTATTATTGCCGCTTTTATGCTTTCAGTTATAGCTACGGGTTTTGTTTTATCATGTAACAAGTGCTCACCTTCAAAACATTGCTTTAACTCAAATCCGGGTAATTTAAGAACTTTATGTACCCATGTAATGTGATCGTAAGGTTCCTTTACTCTTTTGCCTGTAGTAGGGTTGTAAAGCATTATTTTTCCTGTTCTTATTTTGCCTGTAATATCTATTTGATTAAAAACAGTCGTCCCTCTTTCGCTTTTGTATTCGGGAAAATCTTTCCGGTAAAATTGATGTTTTGATGTACCAATGAAATATTTACTTATCAGCTTGTCAGTAATTTCAGATCCGAACAAACCCAATAGAAATTTTACAAAGTTGTTATCATTATAATTTTTCAGGCTTTGCTTAAATATGTTAACCGGTATAAATGAAACGGGCTTTGGTGGTGGTGTTACTTTTTGTTTATAGAATTGCCGGGGTGATTGTGTATCAAATGAAATATTGTTATCCTGAAAGTATTGTTTGGGTGTATAATGGTTCCCGCAATTGTCAACCCGGTTGCAACGCCCTACATGGTCGGCAAGGTGTTCGCCTGTTTCCGTATCAATGTAAAGTGAGAAGGTTTTGCCCTTGTTACATTCAGGGCAAGGGTAACGGGTGTTCATTCCTGTGTATGGTTCTAATATGTATCTGTGTTCATTCATTTTACTGTTTTTGCGTTCATGTTGTTCACAATGTTCAAAGTGTGAACGGTATGAACAGTATGAACATTATTTGTGCAGGTATTTGTTTACTGCACCTAATGAGATATTTAATTCTTTTGAAATTTCTCTTTGACTTTTATTCTTGCTGCTAAGGTCTTTTACTTGTTTAATAATGCTTTCCTTTTCACCTTCATTGAATTGTTTAAGATGTTCGTATTCGCTTACAAAACCCGTAACTGTAAAACCTAAAAAACCTTGTTCTTTTGAAATTTCCATACTCATAACATTATCAGTATCATATCTGCTTTCTCCATCTCTTACTTTTATCTGTTTAACATATCGCAGGTTTTTATCCTTTGAGCTTCTGCCTATGGTAAAAATGCTGTCAACAAGGTTTGCTTTCATTTTACTGCCTTGCAGATCGTTTAGCTGAATAGGTCTTGAACTGTCAACTTTTTTGTTATGTTCGATTGCTATAATAGTAAGTCCCTGTTCTCTGTATAAATTCAGTCCTTCAAGAATTGGAATAGTTGCTTTTGCACTATCGGTGTCCCCGGCTGCTAACTTTGTGAGGTTGTCAATAAATATTACTTCTGCTTTAGTTCTTTCAATTAGCAGCTTTAGACTTTGGAAGAAAAAATCTGTATAACTTATATCGTGAGGTACTTTTCGTAACCTTGAATAACCACAACGATAAAGTGTTTCCGGCATCGGGTAAGGTTCGCCGTTATCATTTGTGTATCTTTTTTGAAATTGCTTTTTCGATAACTCTAAGTCAAGAAATAAAACTTTATAACCATTACTGGCAATATGTATTGCAGCCTGCATTGCATATACAGTTTTACCAATTCCAGTATCAGCAAAAAGTATAATCAATTCTTTTTCTTGAATAAGTACATCAAATAAATAAATCGGATCTGGCATTGTCAAAGCGTTTTTTATAGCTTCATTAGCTGTTTCAATTTCAAATAAGCCAACGTTATTTTGTGCTTCATTGCCTTGCTTTATCAGTTGTTCGGTTTCTGCTTTTACTTCGGCAATAAAACTAAAATCAAAGTCAGGATCAATACCGTTTATGTTATCTTTGCGGGAGCTTATTTCATTAGCCCCGGTTCTATGTTGTGGCATATTATTCGGGGTTTTTTAATTGTGAGTAGTTACATAAGTTGCCGCTTCATTTTCCTTTTCTTTACGGCTGCTATTGTCATTAGACAGCATCCAGGCTTCTAACTTTTCACGCTCAAAAAAAATGCTTTTATTATTTGGTTTACTGTACGGCAAAATGCCTGCACTCGTTAGCTTATAAACATAACTTTTTGCATAGCCTAAATACTGGCATCCCTGTTTAAAGGTTAACACCTTGTTGTTTGAAAAATCCATTTCTTTAAAATTTAATAATTAGAAAATGGATAAACCGGTTTATCTGTTACAGGATATAAAAGTGAGTATGAAAAACAACGTAAGGAAATAACAAATGCGACCTTATAAGGGGTCGCAATGGGTCGCAAATTGTTGTGAAATGCAATCCTGTACAGGGTTTTGAAGGGTCGCTTATATAGGTCGCAAAGTTTTTAATATGTTATCGATGTCGTTATACTTTCCTTTTCGATTATTACTGTCAAGACCTTTTAAGTTTGTTTCAATACATTTATTAGCGGTTGAAAATTTAAGATCAATACAAATGCAGTCCAACAAATAAACTGCTTCGCTCTTTGATTTTTTCCATTTCATTTTTCGTGCTTCATTTACAGCTTTGTAAGATAACAGATGAATAAAATCATTCTCTTTTATTTCATCAATGTAGTTTCTGGTAATTAAAGCCTTTCTAAGATTTTTTAATTGCTCGGCATCGTAAAGTGTTTGAAGTGTTTTGCCTGTATTATCATGCACCTGTTTTTCAATTTCCTTTTTCATGTAGTTGTCAAAAGCAATATAAAGTGATCTGTCAGGCCATTTATTTATTAAATCATCTGTATTACAATTCGATAAATAAAACCCAATAAATTCATCGTCATCCATCGGTTTAATCAATCCGTTTTGTTCGGCATAAGCATGCATTGAATCTAAAATTAATTTGCACTCCTTTTCCCGTTCGAGTGTTGACTCTTCAACATTGCTTAAAAAGTTTTTTAATGGTGTTGCTGCTCTATTCATTCGTTCCAATTCGGGTTTAGGTATAGTTAACTGCAATCGTTGTAACATCTTTTTTCCTCTCTCACTTTCCCAAAACTCATTTAGTTTATTGACTGTATTTTCCACGTTTGCTTCCAGCTCTTTTTTACTAAATTCTCTTTTCATGACCCTATCTTAATTATTACAAATCAATATTTATTTTATCCGTTGCAGCCTGTTTCATTTCATTAGCTGCATTGACGTAACGGTGTGTATGCTTCATGCTTGTATGTCCTAATAACTTTGAAGCGGTTAGTATATCAACATCATTAAAAATTAGGTTAGTACCGAATGAGTGCCTTCCATTGTGCCATGTAATTGCTTTCACAATACCTGCACGCTTTACCCATGCTTTCAAAGTTTTGTTTGCACCGTTCGCAGTCGGCAGATCAAAAACCTTTTCACCGGGTGCCCCGGCTTTGCCTAATAACTTAATGGCAGTATCATTTAAAGGGATTGATACATTTTCGCTTGTTTTACTTTGGACAATATTCATTTGCCGGCTGTTAATGCTTATGCTTTTCCATTGCAGGGCTTTTATGTCAATCCATCTAAGCCCGGTAACACAAGTAAATAAAAACGCTTTTCTTATTTCGCGGCTTTCTGTATTTGTTGCACTTAATGTTTTTAGTTCATCCAAAGTGAGAACATCTTTCTTTTTTGCTTTGCCTTTTACTTTACGTTCTACAAAGTCCAGTACATTATCTTTCATCAGCTTTTTACGGTAAGCCTGCTTTATCATTTTTTTAAAACGGTTGTAATATGACATTGCACCTTCGCCGGTGCTATTAGCTTCTAAAAAGTCTATAAAATCTTCAATGAGTAAAGCATTAAGGCTTCCAAATGTTAACCCTGTTTTTTTATCTTCATTCAGGAAAGCAATAAAACGGTTAAGTGATCCCTGCATATTTCGTTTGTCTTTTTTTGTGTAGCTGTCAGCATAATTTTGCATCCATACTGTAATGATTGTTTTTTTGCCTGCATCAGTAACCATACTGTAATTATTGGCTTCTAATTCGGCTGCTCTGGTAACTGCAATTTCTTCAGCTTGCTGCATCCGCTTTTTGTTTTGTTCCCGGTCAAGTATGTTTGAAGGTTTTGCAAGTTTCAAATGTTTCAGCGTTTCAATTGTCCTTTGTCCATTGTGGTAAATGTCCAGCCTTAATGTTGTTGATCCATCTGCATTTTTACGCTTTCTTAATATTACACTCATTGACTTTGGTTTGATTTTCGTTTCTCAAAGGTATGAATTTAGATAACATTTATGTTACCCCGGTAACAATAGGGTAACAAAAATTGAGAAAACAACGGTAAATTAAAAGAAATGAAAAGAAAGACATAACGTTGAAACCCTTATCAGTCCTACATTTAACGGCATAAAAAAACCCCCTGAAAAAGGGGGTATTGTGCCCAAGACTGGATTCGAACCAGCACACCGGTTAAGGCTCTACCACCTCAA